>CAXMNO010000437.1:0-7579 GCA_964194655.1 uncultured Acidimicrobiia bacterium | reverse complement strand
GCTCAAACGCAGCCGGTCCCATGCCTCTTCATAAGCACCAACAATATTCGCAGCCCTTAAGACCACGATATGGTTATCGGGTAGAAAATTAAGGGTCGTTGGATTCTCGCTACCCGAGTGAAGCAAAAGCGTTCCCGTCTCCGCAATTCCCGCGAACGCAGGTGTAAGGGATACAGCGTCTTCAGCAACAGCCACGCCTTGCGAAATTTCTAAAAGTGGTTCGCCGGACCAGTCTAGCTCATTCAACTCTGCCGCCGGTGCCATCTTGATTTTGGCAGGAAGGTTCTGCGCCTTTAAATAAGCACTCACTGCTGCCGGGATGCCTTCAGGCCCCTCAACCCGCTCGATAGTCGCAGAGACCTCGCGTACCATATCCTCGAAGAGGGCCATCTGCCGCCCAGGATCACCTTGGCCGCGCGCGGGTAGAAGGCCCCTTTGATGCTCTGAAATACGTTCTTCCAAAGCAGCATTTTCCCCATCCGACCGGCTTTCCTTGCCAAGCGACCGCTTAACGCGGCCGAGAATTGCCTCGCGCGCGCCGCTCATGACTTGGCCGCTTTCCGCTTTTGCCAAAGATCGTGGAAGCTTCCCCCTTCGGGTGCTGGAAAATCGCGGTGATCGGTCCAGCCAGCGCCAAGCGGCAGGTGTGAAATTCGGCCCTTTCCCCGCCCAAGCAGACGTAAAGCGAAGGCACCAATGCGTGTCGCCATTCGGTAAAGCCCTGGCCGCTTGGCGAGAAAAGCCCACGCTTTGATCCCGAAGCGCTGGGTCTGCGGCGTCAGGTGACGTTCGAATTCACGTTCCCGCCAATGACGCATCATACGAGGTAGGGGAATTCGCATCGGGCATACGGCTTCGCAGCGCCCACAGAAGGTCGAGGCATTGGGGAGGCTCCCAGCCTCTTCAACGCCGATAAGGCTCGGCGTCAACACAGCACCGATGGGCCCTGGATAGACCCAGCCATAAGCATGACCACCAACCGCGTGATAAACGGGACAGTGGTTCATACAAGCGCCACAACGAATACAGCGCAGCACTTCATGAAAAGGGCCCCCCAACATGTCGGAGCGACCGTTATCTAACAAAACGACATGAAATTCCTCCGGACCATCAAGGTCTTCGGATCGGCGTGGACCGGTGGAAAAGGTGGTATAGGTCGAAAATTCCTGCCCCGTTGCCGAGCGTGCCAGGACACGCAAGATCGTGCTGGCATCCTCCAATGTCGGGACGACCTTCTCCAACGAGGCGATAACGATATGCACCTTTGGAAGAGACTGGGTTAGATCCCCATTTCCCTCATTCGTTACGATCACGGAACTACCGGTTTCGGCAATCAGGAAATTCGCACCGGTAATCCCGACATCCGCTTCCAGGTAGCGTTGGCGCAGCACTTGGCGCGCTTCAGCCACCAAATCGGTCGCCTTATCAAGCGGCCGGCCTTCTGGCAGGTGAGTGTGGTGCTTTAAGAAGTCGGCTTTGACTTGTGCTTTCGTCACATGGACCGCTGGTGCGATGATGTGGCTTGGTGGCTCCTTGCGCAGCTGAATGATGTATTCGCCAAGGTCCGTCTCCACCACTTTCAGGCCAGCGGCTTCAAGATGGTCGTTAAGCCCAATTTCCTCCGCCACCATGGACTTGCCTTTTGTGACCGTCTTTGCGGAGGCTGCAGCGCAAATATCGGAAATGACGTGGCGCGCGTCCTCCGCCGTCTGACACCAATGGACCTTGCCGCCGGAGGCAAGGACCTTTTCCTCGTAGCGTTCGAGATAAAAATCCAGGTTTTCGAGGGTATGGACCTTAATATCACGCGCCTGGTCACACAGCGCATCGAACTCAGGCAAGCGGTCGACGGCAATTCGCCTTTTATCAATAAATCCACGGCGAACGTTCGACATAGCCTCTTGCAACTGCACATCCGCTAGGGCTGAGACAGAATTTTCGCGAAAGGCGTGGGAGGTCGGTTCCATTGTGGCTCAGTCCCTCTCGCCGATCGCAGGCTTGTCCATGGTCCCAGCCAGAACTTCGGCAACGTGCCGCACCTGAACTTTCGATCCCCGGCGTTGCAGTTTGCCCGCCATATTCATGAGACAGCCCAGATCACCCGCCAAAAGCAGATCGGCACCCGTTTCTTCAATCGTGTCCACCTTCGTTTCCACCATTTTGTTGGAAATTTCTGGGTACTTCACACAGAAAGTCCCGCCGAAACCGCAGCAAACATCGGGATCGCGCATTTCCGCTAGCTTCAGACCTTCAACACTACCCAGCAATTGACGCGGCTGGCCATGGATTCCCAGCTCTCTCAGGCCCGAGCAGGCATCGTGGTAGGTTGCGCTCGCCTCCAACTTACTTTCGACCGTGGTCCGTCCCATAACGTCCGTTAGAAACGAAACCAACTCGAAACTTTTCGCTGCCAGCGCACTCGCGCGCGGCGCCCATTCTTCGTCATTGGCAAAGAGGGAAGGGTAGTGCTTCTTGATCATGCCCGTGCAAGACCCTGAAGGGGCAACGAGATAATCGAACTCTTCAAAAGCCGTGATGACCTGTTTGGCGATATGAAGCGTATCCGCCCTATCACCTGAGTTATAGGCCGGTTGGCCGCAGCAAACCTGCACCGAAGGTGCTTCTACCAGGCATCCGGCATCTTCCAGGAGCTTCACCGCGGCGAAACCCACGCTTGGGCGCATGAGATCGACAAGACAGGTCACAAAAAGCCCGACCCTGGGCGCACCTTCCGACATTTTTGCTTAGCCCTCCCCGAGGTCGCTTCTTTTTTTACAAGCATGGCCAATGCATGGCGTTATGACAACGCTCTTTGCGTAAGCACCGGTCCTTTTAAGAGGGGTTTTGCTTTACGAGCTTGGCGCTATAAGTTTCTCGCCTAAAGGCCTTGGCAACAGGAGAAAGTATCCGCCTTCCTGCTTCATGCGCCCGGCAAATTCCAAGGCCGGTTCGCCAAAGCCCCAGAAAAGATCGCCACGCACGGGTCCCTTAATCGCCGATCCCGTATCCTGTGCCACGACCAAACGGCGAAGCGGGCGATCGCTTCCTGGCCAGGTGGTGTTCAGGAAAATAGGGGCGCCTAAGGGTAAAAACTTTGGATCGACCGCAAGGCTGCGACCCGGGGTTAGCGCAACATTGAACGCGCCAATCGGACCGTCGCCCTCTATTTCCCGGAAGAAGATGTAGCGCGCGTTGCGGTTCATGATATCACGAGCTTCTTCGGGGTGATCACGCAGCCAAGAGCGGATACCTTGTGCAGACGCCTCACCAGAAGAGATGATCCCCTCGCGCAACATCAATCCGCCAATACCGGTGAAAGGCCTACCGTTCGAGCCGGCATAGCCGACGCGAATGACCCTTCCATCAGGAAGGTTCACACGGCCCGAGCCTTGAATGTGGAGGAAAAATACATCCACCGGATCACGCGCCCAAAGCAGCTCCAACCCCCTACCCGCAAGCACGTCTTCGTCATCAATCGAAGAGCGATCATAATAGGGGACAAAGTGGTCGCCATCGATCAAACCGATCACCTTCCGGCCGGCAAGGTCAGGACCGAAGAGTGCCAGATCGACACTCACCCTATCCGTCGGCGGCTGGTAGAGGGGGACTGCCGGTGGCGGCAAAGGCTCTAGAGAGCCTTCAAGTTCCGCCTCGTAGTAGCCGGTGAAGAGCCCTTTGGTGTCGCCGTTATTGCTGACTTCAAATGCTACGAAGCCTTCTTCCAAAAGTCGGCGCAGGCCCTCTTCATCGCTTTCGCTCAAGCTTTTAATCGATTCGCACGATACGGCCCAGTCCCCAGCGCTCCCGCCTATGGCGTCGGGGCCAAGCGTGCGATCGGCTGGCAGGGTGGAAATTTTCTGACATGAGCGCTTGAGCGCCGGTAATGCTGCAATAATTTCGTCTTCGGCAAATCCTGGAATGGCGGAAATACTAAGAAGCGCAAAGGAGGCCCTGGGTGCTTTCGGCTCGGGAGGAGGCGCTGACACCGGTTCTGGCATAGGCGCCGTACAGCCCGAAAGCGCCAATAGCGATAACAATCCACAAATGAGGAAGCTCTGCGCCGCTCTCTTCCCCATTTTCATCCAAGGCCTCAAGGTTTTCGAAAAGGGAGGGGAAATTCAGTTAGGCGTATCGGTCGCGACCAAGCTCCAGTTCGGATCACGGCTGCGAGTGTTGCGCGCAAAGGTCCAAAGATCTGTGATGCGCGCGACATGATTGGGATCGCCATCGACGACCTCGCCTGCTTCATCACGGGTCACGTTGACCTGTTCCGAGATGAATTTCACGACGACAAACGCCGTCTTCTGTTCGAGCAAGGCTTCGATAATCGTGGCCTCGGTAATGCCAACGAGAGTGGTTTCAAGTGTTTCGTTCCGTTCCTCGCGTCCACCGATCGCATCGGAGAAATTCTCAAAAACCTCCTTGGCGAGTAGCGGATTTAAGGCGTGGCGATCATTGGCCGCAAAAGCCGATATGATCATCTCGAACGCCGCGCTCGCGCCTGTTAGGAATTCCTGATCATCGAAATTTCGATCGGCAAGTTTAATCTGCGTAAGCGCCGCTGCCACGGCTCCCTCACCGGCGGGTATTTCGCGCTCGCCTTCGAAACCTTCATCGTCCTCACGATAATCCGACATTTCACTATCGGTATCAGTGGCTGTACGCTTGCCTCGTTGGGGGAGAGGCACCACCTTATCTTCATCGTTCTCATGACGTTGATTGAAAGGATCGAAGTCCGGGCGCTTATCATTGCCCGTTCGCTTGCCCAACACACTTCGAAGCTTCAAGATGAAGAATGCTGCAACAGCAACTAAAAGAATTAGCTCTACAAGTGGAATTCCGTCGTTCATAAACCGTCACCGCCCGCGTTTCGGACTAAAGAAAAAACTATAACCTTACTTAGTGTTAAATAAGGAACTCTCAGGCAAAGAGCAAGTATGGCTATCTATTTCCTCGCCCTTTTTATCGCAACGCCGCTGATCGAGATTTATTTCTTGATCGAGGTCGGAAGCGTCATTGGTGCGCTTCCCACGATCATCGTATGCATCGTGACAGCCGTGCTCGGTACCTCAATGCTGCGCGTGCAGGGTATGAGTACCCTAAATCGCGCGCGCCAGCAGCTCGATCAGCAGATTATACCAGAAGAAGAGCTCGTTGGCGGGGTCTTTTTGCTTTTGGCCGGATTATTTCTTTTGACGCCCGGATTTCTAACAGATGCGCTGGGTTTTCTCCTTTTGATTCCACCATTGCGGCGCACGCTTGCCCGCTGGGCTCTGGCCCGGATGACGACGAGGGTAAATATGCGAACACATGGCCGCTATCATCACCATGGAAATAGCCCCCACGGAAATAGCCCCCACGGAAATGGCAACGTGATTGATGGTGAGTTTGAGGATATAAGCGAGCCTGATAAAGAAAATGGTGATGGAAGGTCTTTGCCGCGATGATTTTGGTCCGCCACGGCGAATCTCATTTTAACCGCCGCTTTAGCGTTACCCGAGTAGACCCCGGTATATTAGATCCTGGCTTGACTGATGATGGCTTATCACAAGCAAAACAGGCCGCAGCTTCTCTTCGCGCAAAAGGCGGTGTGCATCGGGTCGTGGCAAGCCCTTATTGGCGGACACTGCAGACGGCGGAAGTCATCGCGGAGGCCTTAGGTTTGGACATAACTATCGAAACTTTAGTGCGCGAGCGCGCCTATTTCGCATGCGACATAGGCTCCCCAAGTTCTGCCTTGTCCGCGCGCTGGCCAGGGGTTTCCTTTAACGGCCTGGCTGAACGCTGGTGGCCTTCCTTAGATGAAACCGAAGAGCAGGTCTTAGATCGCAGCCAGCGCTTTCGCCGCCAGCTCCTGGACCAGAACGATTGGCGTGGAACCGTGGTCGTAACCCATTGGGGCTTTATACGCGCTCTCACCGGAGAATTGGTCCAAAATGGCGCTGTTCTCGCATTCAATCCCGAAGATGGGTCCTCCAAGACGCTTGCATTCCAAGCCTGATACCTTGGGAATTCCGCGACTTTGGGAAATTCACTGCCAGCTTGCGTGAGTGCTTTGTTCTGTGTTAGGGCCAGCTCCGCCAAGCATTGAAACATGATAAATAGGGGCATGACTAAGCCTTTATCCGAACATTTAAGGATCAATTTGATGAGTGAAAACCTGCAGGATTCAAGCTATGTCATCCATGCGCAATATATAAAGGACCAGTCCTTCGAAAACCCGAATGCGCCTGGGATCTTCGGCGCCATGAAGGAGCAGCCACCCCAGATCGAGATCAATGTGGACGTCACTCCACAGCGGTTGGCAGAGGACACTTTTGAGGTTTCGCTCACATTGCGCGTTGATGCGAAAGTCGGCGAATCAACGGCCTTTATCGTCGAGCTTGAGTATGCAGCCGTTGTTAGCATCAATCAGGGAACCGAGGAAGAAGAAGCTAAAAGGCTGGTATTTGTCGAAGTTCCGCGCCAGCTTTTCCCCTTCGCGCGCGCCGCTGTTGCGGCCGTGACGCGTGAAGGCGGTTTCCCGCCACTCCTCGTAAACCCGCTTGATTTCGCACAGATGCACGAGAACCGGTTAGCGAGTGCTGCGGCGGCCGACGGCGCGGCAGAGGCAGAGGCAGAGGCTTAGGACGAAACTCGCTATCAAGTTTCCCAGATCGGGTCTTTCAGGCGTGCGAGCATGGCATTATGCGCGGCCAACTCATCTTCGCTTGGCGCATGTGGGCGTGGAACGCGCCCCTTTCGCTCTGCGGATAATTTCGCCCGCTCCGACTTCTTAGCATCGCTCGCCAATGCAAGATTGGGCTGCCGGCCCCCGCACAGCTCAAGATAAACCTCTGCCAATAGCTCACAGTCGAGCAGGGCGCCGTGAAAAGTTCGTGCGGAATTATCGATACCAAAACGGCGGCAAAGTGCATCGAGATTGACTTGTGCGCCTGGAAAGCGTTGGCGTGCAAGCTGAACGGTATCGACCGCACGGCTGGATACAATGGTCCCGGCATCGACGGCTTCCAGTTCGGCGTTGAGAAACTTCAGATCAAAAGCCGCGTTGTGGATGACCAATTTGGCTTCACCGATAAACTCCAGAAAATCAGATGCGACTTCTTGGAATTTCGGTTTATCGGATAGGAATTCCTCGCTCAGTCCATGAATGCGTTCGGCTTCTTCAGGCATATCGCGTTCTGGATTTAGATAGCACTGATAAGTCCGGCCCGTTGGCAGATGGTGCATCAACTCAATGCATGCGATTTCCACAATTTTGTGGCCAGCGGCCGGGTCTAGACCTGTTGTTTCGGTATCAAGGACGATTTCGCGCATATCTTAGACCGATCCTCCCTCTTTACCCTTAAGGGCATTGCCTTAGAGCGTTCACGATTTTCTTTATCCGGCGAAAGGTATAGCCCTTGCCCAAGCCTGTTTGCACGACGAAATCGGCACGGCGCCTTTTCTGCACCTCCGACATTTGCCGGGCGCGGATCGCCTCCAGCTTCTGTTCTGTCATGCCAGGGCGGCCAAGGGCACGCGCTTTTTGTAAAAATAGTGGTGCTGTTACCACCATGATCGAATCGCAAAGAATTTC
>CAXMNO010000436.1:0-6191 GCA_964194655.1 uncultured Acidimicrobiia bacterium | reverse complement strand
GTTAGGTTATTTCCCGTTGCAACTTGGGCGAAAGCCTCGTCGATTTGTTCTTCCGTGATATTAATTGAGAGGCGCTCAGCTTCACGCATTAAGAGACTCTCTTCGATTAGGCGGCGAAGCACCTGTGGGGCAATCCGGCGGGTCTGTTCTGCGGTGTTGGGTAAGTCCGAACCTATGATGGCCATGCGCGCGCGCATGTTCAGATCGAGGATCGACACAATATCACCATTGATAACCGCTATGGGCTTCATCGTGTTTTGCGCTGACGCTGGATTACTTGCCCCGATACATGCCAGCCCAAAAATAAAAGAGAGCGAGATAGCTATCGCACTCAATGCAAATGAGCAACGTTGCATCTGTCTATGAAAAATCATCATTCTAAGGACCATGATAAAGCAACTATTTCATATAGGATCTAGCGACGACTTTAGCGACGAAAGATCCGGGCTAATTTAACAGTCCGCCAAAGCGGCGTTGCATTATATAAGCCCTATTACAATATTCATCGAGCATAAATAGCTGCATTTACGGAAATTTCACTGCCAAGTAATTTTCCCCCTAGACATACTCACGGTCAAGTCGCCTGTCTCTCAGATGATTTGCCGTTAAGATGACTGCAATCCGCCTAAATGCTTAAAGTTGATTTGCAGAAAGAAGGTATTCTCAGGCTCGATTTCCCGATCATCGAAGAAACGGCGACGGAAAACGCCATCGATCGTAATGCATTCATCTTCATAACCCATACCTAGCGACCAGCTAAGTGCACGCCCCTGTTCGAGATCACGCCTGTGCGATCCAAATGCGGACCAGTTCTCGGTTAACTGGGAAGAAAGAGAAAAATTCAATTCTTCCCGGTCTTCGAATTCCGTACTGGTGGCTTGGTTATTAGCGAAAAGGTATTCGACATCAAAAGTGAAAGCAGGAACGCTGAACTGAGCTTCGATTTCACTTCTTTGCGGGTCTAGAGAATCCTCATCTAAGCGAAAACGGTATTGAAGGTTAAACGCCTCCAACGGACTAAATTGGACACGCCCTACGAAATCTGAAAAGGCGTCTCCGACGCCTGATCCGTCAGGGAAAATATCGTCATCGGCTTCAATGAATTGATAGCTTTGCCCGAAAAAGGCCTCAGCCGCGGTTCCACCATCCCATGATCCATGCCAGCTTAATCCATAGTCGATGCGTGAACCCGCATCAGCGACATCGAGCCCTGGAAACCGGTTGAGTTCAAAAAGGTTCGCATCGTCCAGCTCGAAGCCGACACTGTCTTCATTTGGAATTTCATCTGGGTTGCCGAACGAAGGGGCAGCAACGACTTGAAAGCGGGGCTCGAGGAGTTGCTGCCAACCCTCATTTTCCTGAATGAACGGCAGGCGCCAATCAAAACCGAACTGCGGTAAAAAGCGCCCTGTAACATCCGAGCCTTGATCGTCGCTCGGATTAACGTCCGGGTTGCCAGGGTCAACGCCATCGGTCCAGTAAGCTTGCGCCTGTACGTTCGCTTTTAAGGTATAGATATCGCCGAAAAGCCCGGTGAGTGGAAGGTCATACCCACCGTCGAATGAAAGGCGCGTATTGTCACGCCCTTGAATACGGGTGATCGTGCGGGTGCCAACGTCAAAATCGAATCGACCCGACCAGGCGTCCGGCTGTCCCACGAAATTGTAGTTCAAGGATGGTACGACAATGGGGAACTCTTTATTTTCATCGGTATCGCGTAGCCCTTGATAAGCGAATGCGTTTGCCGATGAGTAGCTGCGGCCATGAAATCCTTCTAAAAACAGCCTGTTAGTCAGGGTGCGATCGGCTGAAAAATCATAGAGCCGCAAATAAGTATCGTCCGTCGTGGCACGTATATCAAAGCCAGTGCGCCACGTCGCGTCTAGATCGAAACGTCCCGTCGCATCGATGTGTCCGCGGAACTGATCATTTTTCGTCTCCCCACTTTCGGTTTCGCGGTCGGCAACTGTGCCGCTGCCGGCGATTGAAAGGGCGCCATTTTGAAAGAGCTGTCTGTACTCTCCACCAAGAACGACAGATTGTTTCGTCGTGACCAATGGCGTGAACGTAAAGTCCTTGGTGTCGTCGATGGCCCAGAAGTATGGGAGCTCGAACGTGAAGCCCAGGTTGTCGCCACCGCCAATCGAAGGCGCCAATAATCCGCTTTGTCTTTCGACGGTTGGATCGGGATGTTTGAAGTAGGGCGTATAGAGCACCGGGACACCAAATATTTCGAGCCAGGCATTTTCGTATTCGACCGTCTTTTCTTCCTGGTCGTGGGTAACTTCTTTAGCTCTTATTTGCCAGAGAGGGGCCTTTTCAGGGTCATCGCGGCAGAGCCTGCAGGGGGAAAAGGTTCCGTTACGAAGAACGACATAGCGATTCTCGCTCCGTTCGGCACTATCTGCTGATAAACGTGACTGATCTGTGAAAAGAACTTTGACCTGGTCGATAAAGCCATCGCGCAATTGGTCGTCGAACTCGACCTTTTCGGCGAAAAAAACTTGGCCATTAGGTTCAATGAGGATGACATCGCCGCTGGCAAAAACGCGACCTTCCACGACATGGTATCTCACCTCATCGGCACTTAACGTACGCTCACCCTGCTTGATTTCGACCGCGCCACGGGCCGTGACAATTCCTCTTTCTTGATCGTAGGTAAGGGTATCGGCCGATATTTCAGCCGGAATATTTTGAGAAGGCAGCTCTGCCGCCGAAGTGGTTGAAATGCCGTGCATTTGGGCGCAGAAAAAAACACCGGCCCCGAAAAAGGCGGTTGCTAGGCTCCCAAGCTTTTTCCCCCAGATCAATTCAAGCCCGTCCCGAATAAATTAAGCCTACATACAATGAAACCGTCGGACCTTGGAGGATCGCGATTCGCCCGCGCACCTTAGCGCGCACTGCCCTATAGTCCAAGCGCGATGATGCCATCCAAGGCTCCATATTAACCTTTTAAGAGAGGAAAGATTGACAGAGATGCCTCATCACCGCAAAAGAAAGGGCATCGAGATGATCGGTCATGGCCGTTCTTCGGATCTCGGGTGCGATAGATTTTGTTTTGTCGAAGATCACGGCTGATGGATGAATACCATCGCCTGCTGGAAATTTGGATAGGGATGTTCTATGCGCATTAGCTTTGCTTCGCCCGGATTGCCGGAAAGCGGTGGCCTTGTTGTGGGCTGTTTCGAAAGTAAGAAATTGTCGCCGCTTGCCGCCGAGCTCGATAAGAAAACGGGCGGCGCTCTCAAACGCGCGATCGAGGGCAGCCGGTTTACTGGGCACCGCGGTGAGATGTTGGAAATTGTCGCTCCGGCAAAACTGAAGAACAGCCGGATCCTTTTGGTTGGTCTGGGCGATATAGCTAAGGCCAAATTAAAGGATTTAGAGAACTTAGGTGGGTCTGTTTACGCGAAGCTGGCTAACTCTGGTGACATCGAAATCGCTATCTTGATGAGTGATGTCGAAGGCAGCGATGTACCCGTTGTCACGAGGGCAGCAAGGGTTGGCTTTGGGGCTTTGCTGCGCTCATACCGCTTCGACAAATACCGCACGAAAGAAAAGGCTGAAGAAAAGCCCAGTTTAAAGAAGGTCACCATTCACGTGGAGGAGCCGCAAAAAGCGCGACGTGAGTTGGGTGAGCTGCAGAAAGTATCTGATGGTATTTTCCTAACCCGTGATCTCGTCTCGGAACCTGCGAATATTATCTACCCTGAGAGTTTCGCGGCCGAGGCCAAGGCGCTTTCGGAACTTGGCATCAAGGTTCAAGTTCTTGGCGATGCGGCCATGAAAAAATTAGGTATGGGCGCGCTCTTAGGTGTTGGTCAGGGCTCAAGCCGTGAATCCCAACTTGTTGTTATGCAATGGGAAGGCGCCCCTAAAGCAAAGGGCGATGCCAAGAAGCCAGTTGCCTTCGTCGGCAAGGGAGTGACCTTCGATACGGGCGGCATTTCCATAAAGCCGGCCGCCGGCATGGAAGATATGAAGTGGGACATGGGCGGTGCCGGTGTCGTCATCGGCCTCATGAAGGCCCTTGCCGGGCGTAAAGCTAAGGTCAATGTCGTCGGTATTTGCGCTTTGGTCGAGAATATGCCCGATGGCAACGCGCAGCGTCCTGGTGACATCGTGACATCGATGTCGGGTCAGACGATCGAGGTGTTGAATACCGATGCTGAAGGACGCTTGGTCCTGGCAGATGCTTTGACCTATGTGCAGCAAAAATTTAAGCCCCGCGCAATCGTTGACTTGGCGACCTTGACCGGTGCGGTCATCATCTCTCTTGGCCATGAATATGCGGGTCTTTTTTCCAATGACGACGCGCTTTGTGACGCCTTATCCAGCGCGGGTGAGGCGACGGGCGAGCGGGTTTGGCGCATGCCGTTGGGGCCGGAATACGATAAGCTTATCAACTGTGATGCGGCTGATATGAAGAATATCGGCAGCGGGCGGGCTGGTGGCGCTATTACGGCGGCCCAGTTCCTCCAACGCTTTATCGATGAGGGGACGCCCTGGGCCCATTTGGATATCGCCGGCGTTGCTTGGTCTACTAAGGATAAACCCACTGTTCCTAAGGGAGGAACTGGTTTCGGTGTCAGGCTCTTGGACCAGTTGGTCGCGAACAATTACGAATAAGCGGCGGGCGATGTCCTGGTAGCTGGGTTCCGGTAGCTGGTTCTCGACGTCGCCTGATTGTCGTGACAGAGTTAAGCCATGCCAGAGGTCCGATTTTATCACCTGACACGAGCGACACTGGAAGCAACGCTTCCAGTTATGCTGGAGCGCGTCCTTGAGCGGGGCCAAAAAGCCGTTGTCCAGCTCGGTTCCGAGGAGAGGGCGGAGGCGCTTTCCGCTTATCTGTGGAGCTACGACGATAGTGCGTTTCTCCCCCACGGGACATCGAAGGATGGCAATGCGGATCAACAGCCAATATGGCTGAGCGCACAAGATGAACCTCCGCCCAATGGGGCTGAGGTTTTGTTTTCGGCCGATGGCGCGGAAACCCAGCGGGTTCAGGATTACCAGCTTTGTGCTTTTCTCTTTGATGGGAAGGACGAGGCCGCTCTAGCGAAGGCGCGCGAGCGTTGGCGTACTTTCATGGCGGAAGGTTTCGATGTGACCTATTGGCGTCAGGACGATAGCGGGCGCTGGTCCAAGGTGGAGACTTAAGCAGACCGCCTTAGGCTTCCTAAGGTTTCCAGTCGTCGTCTTCTTCGGGTTCTTGGCTCTCTTCCAGTCCATAGAGCGTGGGAGTGGTGCGGGGAAGTGGCACAAACTCGCTCCGCTCCGGTGGTTCGGCACCGTGGCGGAGCATCATGCGAGTTACGCAATAGATGGCCAGGCTCCCAAGAAGTGCTGCGATGATGACGAACAACATGGCGGGACTTTGCATGTCCATTGCAGGGCCAGCGAGAAGTGGGCCTAGCGCCGCACCGCCGGAATAAACCAGTAACAATCCCCCACTTGTCTCAACGATTGCCTCGCTTGGCGCGTAGTCGTTCGCATGGGCCAGGCAAAGTGCGTAGAGAGGCAGCATGAAGGCCCCATGGAGGACTGCGAGCGCAAGTGCGATAGAGAATGATTCAATCGGCAAGAATGCGAGAGAAAGGCCTGTGCAGACGGCCACCAAACAGCAAAGTGCGATAACTATGCGCCGGTCAACGTGATCAGACCAACGTCCGAGTGGCCATTGAGAAAGCGTACCTCCCGCTACGAAAGCCGCCATGAAGTAAGTGATCTCGGAAAGTGTCATAGCACGTTCTTGGCCAAAAACGGGTCCTAATGTCCAAAAAGCTCCTTCGACCAAACCCACAACAAAGCATCCGATAAAGCCGGAGGGAGAGAGCTTATAGAGGCGAAAGATCCTCAAGCGCCCGGTTTCTACAGGTTTTGGCGGCGCTGTATCGGCAAGCGACAAGGGTACAAGCGAGAGGGCGGCGATAATTGCTGTGAAGGTGAAAAGGACGTGGCCTTCGACTGGTGCAAGGTTGACTATCAACTGGCCACCCATAGTAACCACGTTCGAAATAATAATGTAAAGAGAGAGCACACGGCCCCTAATGTCATTCGGTGCCTGCTCGTTCAGCCATGATTCGATCACCAGGAAAAGCACTGCAAAGAAAAGCCCATTGAGGCCACGAAGGACTGTCCACCCAATAACCGTCGGGAGGAGATCTAAGATCAGGATTGATATCGCG
>CAXMNO010000435.1:0-5118 GCA_964194655.1 uncultured Acidimicrobiia bacterium | reverse complement strand
CAATCTCGATCAAGGAGTTGCCGCGCCGGGTGAGCGTTACCTCGAACTCCTGCGGGACGTCGAAGGGGACTTGGCGTTGCTCCAACAATCGCCCATCTTGCCTGAGCACGACGTTGGCAAAGGCACCGCGCTCGCCTTCAGGGCTTTGATCCTCAACGGTGAAGGTGACGGTGACGGGCTTGCCGATAATGGCGAAGTTCGGCGCATCGGAGACAAGCAGGCGGCGATCACGCTCCTCCTCATCGCCTGTGAGGAGGAGGTGGAAGGGGGCCTCTATCCCAAGTTCTTGAAAGTCGGACGGAACGTCGTGGACTTGCCCATCGCTGATGACGATCACACCGGCGATCCTATCGCGCGGCAAGCTGCGAAGGCGCCCGCGCAGTGCGGTGAAAAGCCGGGTGCCGTCTGCTTCTTCCTGCAGGCTTCCCGTCTTAACCTCGATCAAATGCGTGTCCGTGTTTTCTAAAGCTTCAAGCTCGGCCAGAATATGGGCCGTGGCCTGATCCGTTTGTTCTGGACGATCCGCTATAGACTGGCTTTGACTGCGATCACTAATGACGACGACAATATCGGAGATGGGGTCCCTTTCCTCGATGACCAAAGAGGGGTTGGCGAGAATCAAAAGCAGGATAGCGAACGCTAGGCCACGAAGTGCCGTACCCCCGGCTTGGCGATAAAAAGCCCAGATGCAAAGCGCAAAGGCGACCAGCCCCAAAAGACCGATGACCGACCAAGGCAGATAGGGGGCCCAGGATATCGCGTGCGCCGTCATTGCCCGAGCCTTTCTAAGATGAAGGGCACGTGCACTTGATCGGCCTTGTAGTTGCCGGTGAGGGCATACATCACAAGATTGACACCGAAGCGGTATGCCATTTCGCGCTGCCGCTCCCCACCCGGAACAACGGGGTTGAGCGGGCGGCTCAGGCGGTCGACCGCCCAGGCACTGGCCCAATCGTTGGAGCCAATGACGATGGAGGAAACGCCGTCACGGTCCTTGGCTTCTGCCCCTTCCACCCAAAGCGTGCCGCCGGCAAAGCGCCCGGGGAAATCCTGCATCAAATAGAAGGACTTGGTGAGGACGTGGTCGGGGGGAATTGGCACCAGCGGTGGGATCTCAACGCCTGTCAGAACGCGCTGTAAACTTTCCTCCGCCTGGCTGGTTTGGCCCGTAATCCGCGCGCCCGCGGTCGGGTCGCGCAGATCGAAAAGAACCGTGCCGCCGTTGGCCATATAGTTTTGCAGCTTTTCCTTGGCCTTGGCGCTCGGCCCCTCGTGATCGCGCAGGATTGGCCAGTAGATCAAGGGAAAGAAGGCAAGTTCATCTTGTTCGATATCGATTGGAAGGGGCGGGGCCGCCTCGATCGAGGTGCGAAGGTGCAAAATTCGCGTCAGGCCACTCAGCCCAGCAGCCGAAGTGGCGTCGACCTCAGGCACGTCGGTCAAGACGAAGCCGAGCCTTGTTGCGGAGGTTGCTTCCAAAGCACGCGCTTCGTTCGTTTGTGCTTGAGCTTCGATCCCACTAGCTGCAAAGCCCACAAGGCAGATGAGGGCGATAAGGCCAGTTTGCGTTGCCATGCCTTTAGCACCGGTGAAGTGGCCACGCAGGATAAGCGATATGACGAAGTCTGAAAGCAGTAGAAGGAGGGCCAGCGTAATCAGCCAAGGCCCAAAGGGAAATTCCCGGCTTTCCCCATAACTGGAAAGCGTGACGCCGACCGAAGGCGCGGGCAAAGGCGAGAGGGCGGCAATATCGCCGCCCAGATTATGGGCGCGGCGCAAGCTCCCCTCACCATAATAGCCAGGCGGGGCCAAGGGGCCGATAGAGCCTTCTTCCTGGATCTGTTCCGCCGTTATGTTTGAGGCCTTTGGTCCAGGGCTGGTGAGAACGCCATAACCATCGAGGGTGCTGAGCGGTGCCAGCTCCGTTGCGCTATCTTGTGAGACCACGCCTTCGCTCACCTGAAGGAGGCGGCGGATCATATCCACGAAAAGTCCGGATAGGGGGAGGTTCGACCAATCGGTATTGGCCGAAATATGAAAGAGCACGACCCAGCCCTCGCCTTGCCGCTCTGCCGTGACCAAGGGGGTGCCATCGGCAAGGCTGGCCCAGGTTTTGCGGGCGAGATCAAGGGAGGGTTCGGCCAGAACTTGCCGGTTAACAAGGACGTCGGCGGGGACTTCAAGGCCTTGGAAGGGGCTTTCATCGGGGAAAGGCGCAAGCTTTTCCGGCTCATTCCAGGTCAGCGCACCACCCAAAACGCGGTCGCGGCCCCGCAGCTCGACCGGTAAAAGTCCGCTTGGGTCCTGTGCCAGGCGTGGGCCCGAGAAGCGCAGCAAAAGCCCGCCATTTTCCGTCCAGTCTTGCAAGGCGGATAGGTCGCTAAGCTCTGAATCATCCGTTGTAATGATAACGGCGAGTTCACGTTGCAACAGCTCTTCTTGGGTGCCACGGCGAAGCTCGGTATAGGGTGCCAGGGCACGCTCAAGGAAATAGGCCCCGCTGAGCAGGGGCTGGCTAAGCGCTTCTGAAAACTCCTCCACAACACCAACAGGGCGACGGCGCCAGCGTTCATCGAGGAGGAGGACGGCGCCCGCGCCCTTTTCCTCGTCGATGCGGAGCTGTTCGATCCGGTTTCTAAGCTCGGCGGGGAGGTCGATCTCGCCCTCCGCTACCTTCGCGCCCGCCTCAAAGAAAACCGGCGTTTTGGCGATGATCTCGCCATCCGGCCCGATTGAAAGGATGTTTAGACCTTCTTCCCCTTCGCCCGATGCCCGCTCCACCCGGGGGACTAAGGCAAGATCACGGCTATCAGGTGGGAGCAAAAGCCGGGCACTCGCCCCTGGAAGATCTTCTAAAATATCGAGCTGTCCGAAATTTTGCAGCTCCCTGGCAAAGGCTTGCAGGCTTTCCTCCGTTTCGCTGCCAAGCAGCCCATCGGAAAGCCAGACGACATGCGCGCTCGACCCATCGAAATTAGCCTTGAACCGCTCCAGCGCGCCTGGGCGGTCAAGCGGCCAGGGCTTGGGTTCCAGGCTGCGCAGCGCCTTTTGAGCTTCGTTCGCGGGAACTGGGATCAAGGGTGCGTCACCGCGCGCCTGTTTTGCAGTGGTGACAACGAAAACATCGCGATCTTCGCGCGCGGCCTGGGCTGTCAGGCGTTCGGCTGCGGCTAGCCTATGTGACCAGAAGCGCGCGGAAGACCAGCCGTCGTCAACGATCAAGATCAAGGGGCCGGAACCCGAAAAGTTCCGGTCGGGATTGAGAACGGGTTGAGCTAGACCAAGGATCACCAAGGCTGTTGCAACAGCGCGCAGAAGGACGAGCCACCAAGGTGTTTTATTGGGTGTTTCTTCTTGCGCCTTCAGGCCTAAGAGCATCGAAATAGCTGGAAAGAAGAGGCGTCTTGGTGCCGGTGGCGTCACGCGCAATAGCAGCCATAAAAGCGGCAGCAGCGCTAAGGCTGCTAAAAGTAACGGATTGGCAAACGCGATAATGCCAAGATCAAGTACGCCCATATGGCCTATACCTTTCCACGCTCGGCAAGTGCCATATAGAGGCTCATCAACAAGCTCTCAGGCGAGCTGTCTGAGCGATGGGTCGTAAAGGACCAGCCGAGTCTGCGCGTGAGTGAGGTCAAGTCATCCCTCAACGATGTCAAGCGCTCTATATATTCATCGCGCACTTTCTCGGTGCGCGAAAGCAGCCAGGAGGCTTCACCCTCAAGCCCCTCAAAGCGAATGCGCCCGCTATAGGGGAGGTCTTCCTCCGCCGGGTCGAGAATTTGCACAAGATGGCCGTAAAGCCCGCGGGCTGCATAACTCTTCAAGGCGCGGTGGATTTGCTCGACGGGCCAGAGAAAATCGCTGATCAGTACCAGATGGCCAAAGCGCGGCAAGGGTTGGTGCTTTGGCGGACCGCTGTGCCCATGGCCGTTTGTACCATCGTTTAAGAGCATCGTGGTCAAGCGCTTAACCGCGCTCAATCCGGTCATGGGGGCCTGTCCTGAGCCAAGGAGCGTCACGCGCTCGCCTCCGCGTGTGAGTAGGATGGAAAGCGAAAGCGCGAGCAAGTCCGCGCGTTCCTTCTTACTCGGCAAATTTTTATCCGAGCGCCAGTGCATAGAAGGGGAGCTATCGCGCCACAGCCACAGCGATTGGGCGGCCTCCCACTCCATCTGCCTGACATAGACATGATCGGATTTGGCCGATTGGCGCCAATCGATGCCGGTGACGGAATCGCCCGGCACGTAGCGGCGGAATTGCCAGAAACTTTCCCCCTGTCCGACACGCCGTCGCCCATGGACGCCTTGAGTAACAGTCGTCGCAACCCTTTCTGCTGCCAGCAGCAGGGCCGGCATCCCGCCTGCCGCCCGTTCAGCTTGGTGTCTGAGATCTATCGGGGTGATCGTCATCTGCGCTCCTGCCTTTGCGATCAGGCCAAGGGCTCTAGAAGGCGATCGATGACCTGCTGCATCGAGACCCCCTCGGCGCGGGCGGCAAAGGTCAAGTCCATGCGGTGGCGCAAGATCGGTGGGGCAAGCGCCAAAACATCGTCGATTGAAGGTGCAAACCGCCCGTCGAGGAGCGCGCGGGCGCGGGTCCCCAGCATCAAGGCCTGGCTCGCGCGTGGCCCTGGGCCCCAAGCGACGTGGGTGCGGACTTCTTCGATATCCGTCGTCTCCGGGCGGCCCCGGCGCACGAGGCTCAAAATCGCATCCACCACTGTTTCACCGACGGGAATATGCCGCACCAGGCGTTGTGCTGCCATTAAGTCCTCAACACTCATGGTGAAGTTTGCTGTTTGGGTTTCAGACCCGGTGGTGGCGATGAGCATTTGCCGTTCTGCCTCCAGCGTCGGGTAATCGATTTGGACCTCCATCAAGAAGCGGTCCAATTGTGCTTCTGGAAGTGGATAGGTTCCTTCGTGTTCCAGCGGATTTTGCGTTGCAAGGACATGAAATGGTGCTGGCAGGTCGCGAGATTCGCCTGCCACAGTGACGCGGTGTTCCTGCATGGCTTGCAGCAGGGCCGACTGCGTTCTGGGGCTTGCGCGGTTGATTTCATCCGCCATTAGCAACTGACAGAAGACGGGACCTGGCACGAACCTGAAGGTGCGCC
>CAXMNO010000434.1:0-2060 GCA_964194655.1 uncultured Acidimicrobiia bacterium | reverse complement strand
GAAGTTCGCTTGATCTTCCTCATCGAAGTCATCCTCGGACCGCTTTGGGTTTGGCTCGCCCTTGGCGAAGAACCTCCTAAGGCGACGCTAGCCGGCGGTGCGTTGGTGTTGCTTACATTAGCATTCCATGCCTATTTGAGCTTGAAAGCCCAAAGCGCAAAAACATCCGAACTGCTGGCTGGAGAGTAAAGGCGTCATGCAAGGAATGAGTGATCACGCCAAGGGGTTAACCTTGACGATATTGGGCGTTTTAATTTTGACGCCCGACACTTTGCTCATCAGATTAACGGGGCTCGACCCCTGGTCGCTTTTGGTTTGGCGTGGTCTTTTTCAAGCCATTGGTATCTTTGCGATTTTACTTGCTGTCTACCGGGCGAGAACTTGGGAGATTTGCCGCTCTATCGGTCTATCGGGCTTACTGGCCGGTGCCATATTTGCGCTAAGCTCTCTCGGGTTCCTGATCTCCCTTGCCCACACCAGCGTTGCCAACACCCTGGTGATCGTTGCCACCGCACCGCTTTTTGCAGCGATTTTTAGTTTCTTGCTGATGGGCGAGAGGATTGCGCTTCGAACGCTCTTTGCGATTATCGCCACGCTGGCTGGGGTCATCATCATGTCTTCCAGCAGTTGGGAGCGTGGGTCGATTATCGGCGACTTGGCGGCACTGGTGACAGCTATGACGCTTGGTTTGAAGTTCACCATCTTTCGGCGCCGGAAAGAAACCAACATGGTCCCTTCCCTTGCCGCCTCCGGCGTCATGATGACGTTTATCGGTCTTCTTGTGGCCCCGAGTGCGTTCAACAGCGCCCCTGAGGGAATCGCGCTTTACGCATTGATCGCCATGGGACTATTCGTGGTCCCGATAGCGAGTGCGCTGATTACCCTTGGTCCGCGCTACATCAGCGCGCCTGAGGTGAGCTTGATTTTCCTGCTGGAGACCGCCCTTGGCCCGCTGTGGGTCTGGCTGGTCCTTTCCGAACAACCGCCTGAGAGGACAATGATCGGCGGTGCAGTCATCCTTTCAGCGCTGCTCACCCATTCCTGTTTCACGTTCCGCGCTCAACGGCGCAAAGTGGCAGAACTTACGGCTTGAGCAAGCGCCGGACCACTTCCCTACCAATTGCGAGCGAGGATGTCAGGCCCGGACTCTCAAACCCATAAAGGGAGACCAGGCCCTCAATCCCATGATCTGCCGTACCATGGATCGCGAAATCGGGCTGTTCTTCGCCCCTTCGGTAAAGCTTTGGCCTGATACCCGTGTAGTCAGGGATAAGGTCTTCCTCGTGAAGAGTCGGCCAGTAGCGGCGAATTTCGGTTGCAAAGCTCTTCCGGCGCGCGCCGTCCTCATCTTCGAAGCTATAGTCAAGCTCTGTTGCTTGCTCGTCGCACCACATTAAAGCCGGCCCGCATTTGGCCATTCCCGTCCAATCAAGCGTTAGATGGACGCCAAGCCAAGCCCCGTGTGGCATGGGGTAGATCAAATGCTTGAAAGGGGCCGCGCCCGCCAATTGGAAGTAATGACCTTTTGCCGGGTAGGTCGGTGGGACCTGGTAGCCATCCACACCCCCCAGCATCTCGCCAAGGAGGCTAGCACCTAGGCCTGCGGCGTTGACCAAATACTTCGCCGTGATGAAAAAGCTGCCTTCGCCATTTCGCACGGTAAGCTTGAAGTGTCCGTTTGGCGACTTCTCAGCGCCGATAACCTGGCTTTGCAGAACCAATTGCCCGCCATTGGCGCCGATATGTCCTTCGAGCGCTTGCATCAGGCCATGGCTATCTACGACGCCGGTGGAAGGGGAAAGGCAGGCAGCCACGCAGTTGAGTTCAGGCTCCAACTGTTTTGCCTCATCACCGGTCAGCCAAACCAGATCTGAGACACCGTTTGCGTTAGCGGTTGCCTCGATGCCCTTAAGGCGCTCGGCTTCGCTTTCGTCGGTGGCGACCAGAAGCTTGCCACACCTCTTCGCCGCAACGCCATTTTCGGCGCAAAATTCGTAAAGCGCCTCTTTCCCCTCAACACAAAGGCGCGCGCGCAAACTCCCCGGCGGATAGTAGATGCC
>CAXMNO010000433.1:0-1851 GCA_964194655.1 uncultured Acidimicrobiia bacterium | reverse complement strand
GGAGCATTGACGATGACCGACATTCCATGGGGAACGATAGGTTCTTCTTGCGGATAGCCTTCAGGGCGGAAATCGCGCACTAAGCCCGCTACGGCATAACTCATCGCGTGGGGAATGTGGACGCCGGCATTACCAAAGGCGATCCCGGCCAAGGTGGCAGCCCACATCAACTGACCGCGGGCCTCGCTGTCACTGGAATCGTCAACTGCCCTGGTCATGTATTGTCCAACGAGGCGAAGCGCCTCTTTACAACCCATATCGCTCCATGGATTTGCCCCTTGGCTCATCGGCCGGGCATTTGCAATCTCCGCACGTGGCCTTGCCGTATAAGGTCTCGCCGTAAAGGACTCCAAGGCGTGCGAGAGCACGTCAAAGGCGCTGGCTGCGACCACATTTTTAGGCAACGTCGCGGTCACGTTCGGATCGACGATCGCTCGCGTAGGCCGTAAGTGTGGTGATGCGATACCTGTTTTCGCCTTCATGGAAAGCAGATCGAAAATAGTAATGCCCGTGCATTCGCTCCCCGTGCCACAGGTGGTGGGGCAGGCAATATGCGGTTTGATCGGACCTGGAACCGGCTTTCCCGCGCCAATTGGTGCGTTCACATAATCAAGAAAATCTGCTGGATGGGTCGCATAGAGGTTGGCTGCCTTGCAGGTATCAATAACGGACCCGCCGCCGAGTGAAATATAGCCGTCGAAGGATCCCTCAAGCGCAAATACGCTTGCGGCCATAAAGGATTGATCTGTTGGCTCCACCCTCACCTCGTCATAGAGGGCGAAATCGATCCCTGCATCCTTTAGAGATTTTGTGACGACTGCGAGGTGTTCGTGGGCTGCTATCATCCGGTCGGTGAAAAGCGCGACGCGTTTAAGTCCCAAGCTCGCAGCGGTCAAGCCGACCTCCACCAAAACGCCTGGACCAAATGTGATAGAGGAGCTATCGACAGCGAATGCGCTATCGCCCCCCTCGGTAAAAGCGAAATAGTGACAGCAAGCCATTCGTCGCACCTTTCTTCAAAAACTAAATATGGCACGGGCCAGAGAATCGATCTTAAATTGGCAAGTGGACACTAGCAAAGGCGGTCGCTGTTTTAAAATGGTAGCTGCGTTTCTCCTACGAACCGAAAAGCGAGGTCTTCGCCCATGGTACCGTTGATTGGATATTCAGATCGTCTTTCCCTACGGCCAGGTGAGACGATCGAGTTTAAAGTATCCAGCCATGCAGATGAGCGATATAAGGCGCAGCTCGTTCGCTCTATTTGTGCCGATCCAAATCCCGCTGGTCCCGGGATAATCGAAGAGCCCGTCGAGGCAGAATTCAGTGGATATTACCCCTCAAGGAAGCAGCCCTTTTATCCGGGTTCTTATGCCGTGGTGCCTTTAACTGATAGCAGTTTGGCACTTAATGGCTTTACCCTGATTGCCAATGTCTGGCCGACCCATGCAGCGAAAGGCGAACAGGCGATATTGAGCCTGAGCGACGACAACGGCCTTGGTATTGTTCTCTTTATTAATGAACAAGCTCAGGTCACTTTGCGTATTGCAGGTCGCCAAGGACTGAGCGAAGTCAGGATTTCGCAGCCCCTGAAGAATCGCCGCTGGGTTAGGCTTTGGGGCGGCTACGATGAGGATGCAAAAGAACTTTCGCTTCACCTAGAGCCACTCGAAAATGATTCCTCGAACTTATCCGCAACAAGTGATGTCGATTGGGCGGGCGTTCACTTTGCGGCAGGCAATGAAATCCTAATAGGCGCGCGCGCGAGCCAAGAATCGCGTGATGTGAAAGATGCGCACTTCAATGGAAAGATCGAGGCTCCTGCGATTTACGGCCGGTCCTTGGATGTAAACG
>CAXMNO010000432.1:0-6936 GCA_964194655.1 uncultured Acidimicrobiia bacterium | reverse complement strand
ATGCTGAATGCAGAGCGCACGGTTTTGGAAAAGGAATTGCTGGAGTTTCGCGGTGCTAGCACCTCAGATGCCTATTTGAAGGTCTCCCTTCTCTCCACAATTCTACGCCGCGACCTAGGCCTCGACCCCACACACCCAGCTCTCAAGATCGCCAATGGCGTCACAGAATCGCTCGACGTGGTTCACATCAAAGTCGACCCCTCTGGCTTGCCCGAAGAAGGGGAGCGGCATTGAGGGGGGCCTTGCACCGTCCCTGTCTGGAGGTCTGCTGGGGAGAAGGTTGTCATTCCGGGGCTCCCTTTCTGTCGTCATTCCGGGGCTCCAAAGGAGAACCCGGAATCACTTTCCGCACAAAGACTTTCGCCGTTGTGCCAAGCGGAACCTGATTCCGGGTCTCCCATCGGTCGCCCGGAATGACGAGAGTGTGGACGGTTTTGCAGGTTGAACGCAATGACGAGGGCGGGGATGGTTGTCATTCCGGGGCTCCAAAGGAGAACCCGGAATCGCTATCCGCAAGGCAGGCCGGTGCCTTCGCTTGCATCCGGTTTTTGCGTGGAAAGTGATTCCGCATCTTCGCATTCGCTGCGTGCGGAATGACGAGGGAATGGCGCTTCGTGAGGATTGACGAGAGCGTGGGCATCATTCGGGAATGACGAGAGTGGGGGCGGGCAGGTGCAATCAAAACTGTTTCAACAGCCGGTCTAGGTAATCCAGTTCGAAGGCTGGCCGTTTGCGGTCGCTGCGGCGGCGGCGGAGTTCGTCGAGGACTTCGCGGCTGCGTTGAAGCTCAGCTTCATCAGGGACTTGCACATTCTCCCCGGCGCGTGATTGTCCCTGACCACTTTCACGGCCGAGCGGATCGGCGCCCATTCCGGGGCCTGGCCGGTTGGCGAGATCGCCGCTTCCGCGTTCTTGCAGTTCATCAAACATCTGCATGAAGCCCTCGGCCATGTCCTGCATGCCTTGCTGGAGTTGGTCGAGCGAACGGGTTTGCGGCTTTACCGCCCGGCCGGGCTTGCCAACGTTCAGCGCATCACGGGCAGCACGCATTTGCTGTTCCGCGCGACCGAGCGATTCTGGTATGTCTCCAAGCATTTCGCCCAGTTGACGCATAAGCTCGCCCAGTTTCTTGCGAAGCGCTTCTTGGGTCTGCGCATCTAGTTGATTGTCTTCTCCAGGCTCCCCATCTTCGCCCTGGCTTTGCTCGTCGCGACGCTCCGAACGCTTGAAACTGCGATCAAGCAGTTCTTGCTGGCGGCCTAGCATATCTTCCATCTGAGACATCATGCGGTGGGCATCGCCAAGTTCTTCGCTACCGAAGTCAGCCAACGGCTGGGCACGGAGGTTTTCCAGAATGTTTTGAAGCTGGGCCAGCATATCAAGTGCCTGCTCCCGCGCGCCATTGCGTGCCATTTCACGCGCACGTTCCAGCATGTCACGCAGATTTTGGCGATCGATCAGTTGCCCTTCACCGCCGGGCTGGCGCTGGTCGCGCTGTTGGTTGGCTAGCATCTGTTCCGCCAGGGCATTAAGAAATTTATCCATGGCTTGCTGCAGCTCATCCATCAGGCGCTCGATCTCGGCATCGTCGGCACCCCTTGCGAGTGCTTCCATCAAGGCTTCTTGGAGATTGCGCAATTCACGCTCGGCAAGACCTAATTCACCGTATTCGATGCGCAGCGCCGTCTCCCACATAATCTCTTGCGTTTGCCCAATCGCTTCACGCGAAGAATTGTGGACCAGCCTGCGCGATGCCGTGTTCAAAGCGAGCGCGACCAGTAGGTCATGGCGGAAATGATCGGGGCGCGTGGCCAGCTGTTCAAGGGCGGCCGCTATGCCCAAACGATCGTCGGGCTTCACGGTCAATTGTTTTCGAAGCTCTATAATAGCGCGGGCAATCGGATGCTCGAATATACGCTCAGGGAGAACGATGCGCGCGGGCGGGTTCGTGCTTTCCTGGCCCTTCGCGTCACGCGCTACCAATTGAACCTCGACCGCAAGGCCCGCCCAAACGTGAGCTGTTAAGTCGTGGTACGAACTTCCCGAAACCTTCTTCTCGGCCGAACGAGGAAGGAAGATTTCCAACTCAATCGGCGGATCGTCGCTTTCGGTGATGCGGGTTATGCGCGCACTGAGCGCCGCCACCCCAAAATCGTCTTTGACCTCGTAGTCGATCTGCAGATTCAATCGTTCGGACTTACGTGGTGGTGCTGTGAAAGCTACATCGGGGGCCAAGTCCGGGTAGACGTTGACCTGCCAGCTTCCAATCGAATTTCCGTCCGCCTCGATCCTCAAATTATTGGCGGCATCAATCGTCTGTTCGATCTTCAAAGCGTTACGGGAGAGAGTTTCGAATGGCGAGACCGCCTCATCGACAAAAAGCTGGGCCTCGCTCGCCCCTTGGATTTTGCCCAGCAAGTGGGAGCCTGTCACAAGATCGATCGGCCCGGATTGATCGCTGGTCAGAAAAACCGGCGGCAGGCCTGTGTACGCAGGCGGGCTTACCCAGGCATCGAGTTTGAGGGGAATAGTCGAACTTGGCGCAAAACTCGGCTGGAAAGCATGAGCCAGGCGATCACGCCAGTCCGCATGGCCGATCACAAGGGCGACGAAAAACAAGATCACGGCGAGCGAACGGATCGCACAGCGATCGACTGCCGCCACCACGGGCCGGGGAAATGAGACACGCAGCTTCCCAAGGTTTTTCAAAGCCGATAGGCGGTGATAGCGCCAAAGCGCCTCGCTCAGCCTATCACCAGAACCCGAGGCAAGATGATCCTCCAAGCCTGCCAGCGGTCGGTGGGCCAGGTTATTATCCTGCTCAAGCCGCCGACGTGCCGATTCATGATCAGGGAGCCGCCAAATACCCCACGCGCGCCACAAGAGCCAAAGAACAAACAGGGCGAAGGCCCCTAGGGTTCCGACATGGAGCCAGCCTGGCAAAAAAGGCAACAAATCGAAAAGGACCAGCGCGCCAAGGAAAAAGCCAAAAGCTGGAATTGGCCAGAGGGCCTCGGCCAACCGCTCTATCGCTAACGCAGAGCGCGCCAAGACGGTTTTACGCCGAAGTTGCGATGATTCGTGATTAACACCCCAAGAGGAAAAGCTTTCCCGCGGGCTTCCAGGCCTCTTCACTCCGGTTGGGTCGCTTTTGTCCATAGCTCCTCATTTCAACACCTAAGACCCTAAAAAGGAGTCAATGGTGAAACTTCGCACAGCAGGACTCTAGCGCCAAACGGGGGTTAAATCCAGGTGGGCAATCTATCCTGTGCGATCAGGGCTTCATAACTCGAACGCGGGCGGACAACCGCATATTCACCCCCGCGCACCAGAACCTCAGGCGCTAGAAGCCTTGAATTATATGTCGAAGACATGACCGCGCCATAAGCTCCTGCTGAACAGATCGCAATCAAATCGCCCTCTTTCAAGGGCGGCATGCGCCGTTCTCGCGCAAATGTGTCTGTGGATTCGCAAACGGGCCCGACCACATCGACAGCGACAAGCTCTTCATCAGGGTTAGGTTCACGTAGCGGCACGATTTCGTGCCATGCCTCATAAAGCATCGGGCGGATAAGATCGTTCATCGCGGCATCAAGTATGAGAAATTGCCGGTCCCGGCCCTGTTTCACATACTCCACGCGGGTCACGAGCACACCGGCCTGTCCAACGATGCGGCGCCCCGGCTCAAAGGCAAGTTCCGCCTCAAGCCCTGCTGTTGCCTCGCGAACCACACTTGCATAGTCCTCAAGGCTTGGAACCGTCTCATTGCGGTAAGCAATCCCAAGTCCGCCCCCAAGATCAAGACGCTTAAGGGGTATGCCTAATTCTTGGATTGAGCGATAAACCTCAACCGTGCGCTTAAAAGCATCCAAGCAAGGGCGCATATCGGTGAGAAGCGAGCCGATGTGAACGGCGATGCCGACAAGCTCGATCCCTGGGAAGTTTGCGATATTCCCCGCCATCTCAAGCGCTTGTTCGACATCAATACCGAACTTGTTGTCGGCTAGACCCGTTGAAATTCCCTTATGGGTCAGAGGATCAACGTCGGGGTTAATTCGAAGCGCAACCGGCGCCCGGCGTCCACAAGCTAGTGCTAGATCATTGAGGCGGGAAAGTTCTGACAGCGATTCAACATTGAACTGCAGAATGCCAGCCTCCAGTGCCGCACTCAGCTCGCTTGAGGACTTTCCCACACCGGCGAACACAATCTTCTCGGGCGGAATGCCTACGGCGAGCGCGCGACGCATTTCGCCTTGGGAAACAACATCGGCACCCGCCCCAATCTTCGCCAAGGTCGCGATCACCGCCTGGTTGGAATTTGCCTTTAGCGAATAGAAGACCTTGGGGTCGCAATCCTTGAGGGCTGTGACAAAATCTCGATATGCATGCTCAATCGCGGTAGCTGAATAGCAGTAGAAAGGTGTCCCAACCTCTGCTGCGATAGTGCGGAGGTCTAGGTCATCGGCGGCAAGCCAACCACCACGATAGGCAAAAGCGGTCATAAAAATTCTTGTCCTTGGTAATACGAGGCCTGTTTTGTTGATTATGAGGGAAAGAGCCGGCTTTAATAAGTGAGGGAGCTGCTCCGCGAATAGCCATCACCTTCAAACCGATAGCCTGGTTTAGGTTGTCTAACGGCTGGTTTGAATTCCTGGGCTGCCTCTCTCTCCTCTCCCTCGGCATCCGCTTCCTCGACCTCTTCGCGGCGCGGGGAAAGAGTTTCCTCCGGATTGGGATAGAAGGCGGGAAAGTGGAAGTTCGCCTCTTCCCCCTCAGGCGGGCGGGGATCACCACGCCTGCCACAAGCAGCAACGCCCAGAACACTAGCGAAGAGCAATGTCAGGCAAACTGCACGGCGGTTCACTGTCTTATCGGATGATCCAATCATAAATACTTCTCCCGTGCGGCCGCGACGGCTTCACGAACGCGGATCGGCGATGTTCCGCCAAAGGATTGCCGACTCTCTACTGCCTTTTCGACCCCAAGCACATCAAATACATCCTCATTAATGCGCGCGTCGACCTTTTGCATTTGCTCAAGCGAAAGCCCGGAGAGATCCACATTCTCCTCTTCCGCCAAACGCACCAACGCGCCTGTCACATGATGAGCGTCGCGGAACGGCATGTCCAGCACACGCACCAGCCAATCGGCAAGATCGGTTGCGGTGATAAAGCCCTTTGATGTTGCGTCTTTGAGAGCGGTGCGCCGCGCTTTCATATCGCTTACCATGCCCGTCATCGCCGCCACACAAACGACCAATGTGTCAGCCGCATCGAACAGCGCCTCCTTATCTTCCTGCATATCTTTGCAAAAGGTCAAAGGCAGGCCCTTCATCATGACCAAAAGGGCATTTAGAGATCCAACGACACGGCCCGTCTTGCCACGAATAAGCTCTGCCGCATCGGGATTGCGCTTTTGCGGCATGATGGAGCTACCGGTGGTGAAGGCATCGCTCATCTCGATGAAGCCAAAGCCTTGCGAGCACCAATTGACGATCTCCTCCGACAGACGCGAGAGGTGCACGGCCAAGAGCGATCCGGATGCCAGAAATTCCACAGCAAAGTCTCTATCCGCGACGCCGTCCATGGAATTGGCCGTTGGACGATCGAAGCCAAGTGCCGTAGCGGTTGCATGCCGGTCGATAGGAAAAGACGTCCCTGCGAGGGCGGCTGAACCCAAGGGACATTCGTTCATACGTGTGCGGCAATCGGCAAACCGTCCGCGATCGCGTCCGATCATCTCGACATAGGCCAGCATATGATGGCCGAAGGTCACAGGCTGGGCTGCTTGAAGGTGGGTGTAGCCCGGCATGACGCTCTCAGCCTCAGCCTCGGCCTGATCGATGAGGGCTGCCTGCAAGTCACGAAGCTGGCCCTCTAGTTGGTCTATCGTATCACGGACCCACAGGCGGAAGTCGGTTGCGACTTGATCGTTTCTGGAGCGTGCGGTGTGCAGGCGACCAGCCGCATCGCCAATGATTTCGCGAAGGCGGGCTTCCACATTCATATGAATATCTTCAAGCGCGCGCGAAAAATTGAACGCCCCAGCCTCGATTTCGGCACGCACCTGCTCTAGACCTTGGAGGATCTTCTCCCCATCTTCATGGGAGATGATATTTTGGTCCATCAGCATGCGACAATGCGCCTGGGAACCGGCGATATCCTGGGCATAGAGTCGCTTGTCGAAATCGATCGAAGGGTTGATCATATCCATCGCCTCGGCGGGGCCACCGGAAAAACGGCCTCCCCACATGCGATTGGCATCATGGCCACTTGATTTGCTGTCGTCGCTCATTCACTTAAACTCGGATCGCTTAAACTAGGTTTCTCGGATAATGCACAAAAAAACCCTGACCGTACTCTTTCTTTCGGCCTTTTTGGTCCCGGCGCTTCTGGCCTTTGATAGCAAGGCGCAAGAATCACCCTTACAGGGGCTTTTCAAAGATAACTTTATCCTTCTGCCCGAGCCCTTGCCAGGACCAGCCACACCAGTCAAGGACCTTTCGGGAAAGGATGTCACCTTTAGCGATTTTCATGGCGAGCTGGTCCTGCTGAATTTTTGGGCCACTTGGTGCGCACCTTGCGTTGCCGAGATGCCGTCGCTGGAGCGTTTGCAGATCCACTTTGAAGGCCAGCCCTTCCGGGTTCTCGCGGTGTCGCTCGACCGGCAAGGAGCTCAGAAAGTTTTACCATTCTTAAAGCGACTGGGGCTTGAGAGGCTTCAGATCCTATTAGATCCACGCGGACACCTGTCGCGCGAAGTTGTTGTCTCCGGCCTGCCAACAACATACCTCATCAACCAAGATGGCCAGATACTGGGCGGCCTACTCGGCCCAGCAGAATGGGATAGTGAGGACGCAATTGCCCTAATCGAATACTACTTGAAGACTCCCGAAGCCGTGCAAGAAGCCGAGTCTGGAGATGAAGAGGCCAAAAA
>CAXMNO010000431.1:0-16717 GCA_964194655.1 uncultured Acidimicrobiia bacterium | reverse complement strand
ACTTAAGCAGGCGAGCTTTATACCCCTTTGGGAAACGCCGTTGTGGTTCTTTACAGCGGAACAGATTGTCTTCAATGACGGGCTTGAGGTGCTGGCTATCGAAGAAGGCTTGGGCACGCTTACCGTCGTGCTGCGTCAAACAGAATCACCCGAGGCTGGAACCGTCACCTTGATCTTCTCCGATAAACCTCTAACCCTGCGCAAGTGGGAAGTGTTGGATTCCCAAGGTGTGACGACACAAGTCTCCCTTATAAATCCGCACTACGGTGTTGAAATTGACGAAGACATCTTTGAATATGACGACCTTGAGCTCAACCGCGGCCAGCGGCAGGATTTCGGTCGCTAAAAGCGGCGGTTCCGCTCTCAAAAGACAAAGGCCGATGGATCAATTAACGACCTTGCCATGACCTCCATCACCTCCATGAGCTTTTTAGGAGCATTGGTGTGACCGAGAGAAGTTCCATACCCCTTGTTGGCGTTACGTCATGCGTGCGCATGCGCGCTGGCCTCCCCGACCAGACGGCGGGCGATAAGTATTTGCGGGCCCTCGCGCGCTGCTCGGACGTTTTGCCTGTGATCGTGCCCTCTATGGCCGATTTGATAGCGCCCGATGCGGTTCTTGGAAATGTCGATGGTTTGCTGCTGACCGGGAGTCCCAGCAACGTTTATCCTGAGATCTATGGAAAAGACGTAGGGCCTGAATCGGAACCGCATGACCGGGACCGGGATGCAGCGACGCTCCCTATGATCCGAGCCGCATTGGAGGCGGGGTTACCTATATTCGCCATTTGTCGTGGCTTTCAAGAGTTGAACGTCGCTCTCGGCGGCACCCTGCACGTACGCGTACATGAAGTGCCCGGGCGCATTGATCATCGCCGGCCAAAGGATCCCGATTTGGATGCCCAATACGGACATCGCCACGATATTTCACTCCGCAAAGGCGGCAAGCTTGCCCAAATTCTGAAATGCGAAACTTTAGCGGTCAACTCGCTTCATTGGCAGGCAATTGATCGACTGGGGCCCCGATTAGAGGTTGAAGCAACAGCTCCCGACGGCACCATTGAGGCTGTGAGCGTAAAGGACGCAACCGGCTTTGCCTTGGGCGTGCAGTGGCACCCAGAATATAAGGCTTGGGAAAACGCTGCCTCCGATAAACTCTTCAAAGCTTTTGGCGAAGCGGTCCGCGCGCACGCGGCAACGCGAGCAAAGAGCATATTGAAAAAGCCGATTGAAGCCGCTTACGCTTAACTCGCTGGCTGCTTCCCTCATTGTCACGGCAAGTTGTACTGCTTTAAGAGCGTGATGCTTTTTAGAGTCATTGCAAATTGCCGCAAATGTATTAGATTAATAAGCAAAGGACAGCATGCAACATGCCGTCTGAGCGGGAGGATGCATTCCCCTGCCTTTCTTCCGCTGTCTCTTCGGAGCATAGGAACGCCCGGATCCCCCCCGACCGGGCGTTCCGCTTTCCGGAATCCCGATAATTAAAAAATCGCGAATATTCAAACCTGGCCAAGCGAGGTTAAAGCGCTTGTCTGGCAAGGATTGGGGCCTTACTTTTCGCACTCCTTGCACGCTCCCATCCTATCATTTTGGAAGATCATTATGGCTTTGCGTATTGCCACTTGGAACGTTAACTCCCTTCGACAACGCCTGGATCATTTGGCACGCCTGAGTGCCGAACAAAGCCCCGACATTATTTGTCTTCAAGAAACGAAAGTCCGTGACGAGGAGTTTCCGGTCGACTTCATAAAAGATCTTGGTTATCGCCATCTCCTGATTCATGGTCAAAAGAGCTACAACGGCGTCGCAATCGCGTCACGCGTACCGTTCGAGGCAGAAGAAAAGCGCGTATGGTGCGACAAGGATGACCGCAGACATGCCTCTGTACGGCTTGAAGGGGGCATTGAGCTGCATAATTTCTATGTCCCCTCCGGTGGGCCGACACCTGACCCGGAAAAGAACGAGAAGTTTGCCCACAAACTTCAGTTCTTGACGGAGATGGCCGATTGGGCGCGCAGCGATAGCCTTAAAGATCGCAAAGCGATCTTGGTCGGAGATTTGAATGTCGCACCACTGGAGTGGGATGTCTGGAATCACAAGAAACTGCTGCGCAGCGTCGGCCATACACCGCGCGAGTCAGAGCATATGGAGCAACTCTGGAAAGCGGGGCAGCTCATAGATGTGCCGCGACATTTCACCCCCACCCCAGAACACCTTTATAGCTGGTGGGGTTACCGCTATGCGCAATCTTACGCGAAGGACTACGGCTGGCGATTGGATCACATCTTAGCTACGCCGCCGCTAACCGGTGCCATAAAGAATTTGACCACGCTTCGCGAAACCCGGACCTGGGAGAAACCATCCGACCACGTGCCGATCATTTTAGATATCGGTTAACCGATCATACGAAAGAAACTGTAGCGGCCCGGTGCAACTCCTTCTGGGAGCGCCAAGACCTCGGCGCCTGAGATTTCGAGTGGTTGGTCGGAGAGAATGATCCCACCAGGGCGCAGTAAGCCAGGGACTTGCTTCGCAAGAAAAGCCGAAGTTTTCTGATCGATCTCTGGCCGGCCACTGCCAAGATCTGCGTGAATCAAGGCAACCGTTCGCTGAAACCGAGTGACGGCTGCTGGAATGCTTTCCTCGATCGGCCCCTCGAATAGAAATTTCGGCCCAGGCGTGCTCTCTGGGTGAGCTGCGACCTTGCGCTCAAAAACAAAGATCTCCCGGCCAGCGCTATGCTCACGTAGATGATCGAAAGTGCGGCCATTTCCCAAACCTAGCTCGAAAATAGGGCCCGGGACGTCGCGCACCAGCGTGAGCGCGTAATTTAGACAGGCGCGTTGAGCCTCTAGACGGCGAATGAAGGAATCAAGTCGGCTCATTGGGAAAGAACTCCGGCAACCGGCGACACTGCTATTTCATGATAAGCGGTGAGAAGAGATATCTATTGTCCTGCAGCTGCTCTTGCTTCGCGAAGCTTTGCGGTCGTATTTTCCAGGCGCTGGGCTAGCGAGCGCATAATCTCAATCCCCATATCTGGAAAATCCGTCACCATTCGGAAAAAGAGGTCCGTGGTGATTTTCAAGGCTGTGACTTCATCGACTGCCCGAATTGTTGCGGTACGGGGCACATCGCACAAAATAGCGATCTCGCCGACGATGTCGTTTTTTGTGAGTTGGGCAACCGTGAGTTCCCCACCGGCGGCGTCTATAATCACATCGGCGGTGCCCTCGATCATAATATAGGCCGCATCGCCGGCATCTCCCATCTTGAAGAGATCCTGGCCGGGCTTAAAGCTTAGCCGCTCACTAGAAAAGGCCATCAGCTTCAGCTTGGCGGGCTCAATCTTCGCAAACATGGGGATATTGCGAAGGATCTCCACTTCCTGCTCTATCGACATTTAACTTATCTCCCTCATTCTTTTTTTAACCGCCTTCAAGGGACGGCTTTTTCGTCTTGCTCATTCGGCTGCCATTAGCTTATTGAGCGCCGAATCAGTCGTTTTAAGGTTGTCAAAAGTACCATACTCGACGGCGCGCCCGCCCTGCATGACGACGATCTTCTGGAATTTCGATGCCAGCGAAGGCCGCTGCAATGTCCAGACGATCCCGCTATCAGGCCGGTGTTCAATGATCTTTTGCAAGAGCCGTTGCTGTGTCGCGCCATCCATAACCGCAACGGCCTCATCGACCACCAAAAGATCAGGCCGTTTCAAAAGCGCCCTCGCAAGCCCAAGTTTTTGCCTCTGTACGGAACTGAGACGCTTGCCGCCGACGCCAACTTCGTAATCCAAGCCGATCTGGATAACGGTATCGCGCAGCCCCATGCTATCGAGCATTTCCGTGATCGCACGGCCAATAATTTCGCTTGCCTGAGCCTTGCCATAAGCGACACGGCCGAAAAGGATGTTGTCTTGAAGGTCAGCCGCGGCGTTGTACTCATCTGCATGATAGAATTCGACCGCACCCGGGGCTTCGCTTTCAAGCATTTCCCGGAAATTCCGCCTAGCGGCAAGCAGCCGTTCTTCCATCGCCTTATCGATCAGACCCATACGGTGGCGGGCCTCTACATAGTTGAAAGGCAGTGTCAGCAGCCGTTTTTGTTCATCCTCACTAAGGACCTGAGGGCCGGAGGTGTCGTAGCGCTGAAGAAGCGTGCGAAATTCCGGTAAATCATCGTCGCTGATAAAACTAAATTGCTCGAAGAAGGGGTGGCCCGGTGGCAAGTCTGCGAAAATTTCGACCATGGTGCGTGCAATCGACACACCCATCTTTATAAGGTCGTCGGTGAGGTCCAGGTTATCTAAAACCCGATGAAACAGAACATTATCGGCCAAATTCTCACTGCGTAATGACCTTCTGGTCGGTGTACCGAAAAGCAAATTCTCAACCAAGGTCGCATGTGCGTTGTATTCGCCATCATGGAAGCGAACGACAAGATCACCCGCACCCTCATCTTCCAAGCGATCAACCAGCATTTTTCTGGCCTTGAGGATCGCCGCGGCGGCTTCAGGGTTCTCTTCGGGGTCTATGGTCCCCGTCAAGCCGAAGCGGTAGACGTCTTCTTCCAATTCGACCAGGCAAAGCATTTCGATGAGGCGGGCGGTTATATCATCGGGCCCAGTCGCCCCGGCCGCCGCATAATCGACCCAGTCCGCTGTGAGGTCGAAGTTCGGGTTTCCTGATAGCATTGCCTCGGCAATCTCGACACTACGCCTCGCCTTTGCTTCACCTTCATAGTGACTTTCCGTCATGGGGCGATGCTTTAGGCCATAGAGGAGGTTTTCACACACCGATGTCGCGAAGTGATAGCAATCCTGGCCAATATATGTGATCCGCCGGCCGGAGACCGCGGATGGTAACGCCTCGACATCGCGCCCGCTGATGCGCACCGAACCGCTTGTCGGATGAACGAGGCCCGAAAGCAGATAGGCGATCTGTTCTTTCCCACTGCCGCTCGGTCCGACAACCGCGACATGTTCGCCAACGCCAATCGAAAAGGTAACCCCATCAAGAAGTTTGAAGTCGTTATCGTCCAGCAAGGAGACCGCCGTAATTACGATCTCGCCTTCCAAGGGCCCACCAGGATCGTTTTCGATATCTTGTAGTTCTGGATCAAGGATAGTGGCTGGCTGAAACTGTTCGATCACCTGATCGTATTTAATCTGGACGTCTGCACGTTGCTGATCCCAATCGATCAGCTCCTTAATCGGGCCTGGCAGGTCTTTATAGGCCGCAATAACGGCGACCAATGCGCCGATATCCAAATGACCGTAAATCGCCAAAAGCCCACCGCCTGCATAGAAGACAAAGGGCGTGAGCTGGGCGAGAAGATTATTCAGAAACTTGACCGAGAACTTCCGGCGGAAAATTTCATAGCGAATGTAATAGATTTTACCCAGGCGCTCGGACATATCAGCCCGTTCAAGGTTGCTGGTGTCGTGAGCCTGGATTTCAGTCGACCCATCAACCAATTCCCCAATTCGCCCGGCAAGCGCGCGCGCCGTCAATTGCCTTTCACGACCAAGCACCAAAATTCGCCGGCGAAGCTTGGGGATAATGAAGGCCTGCACCAATACAATCGCGGCAGCGATCGACCCCAGCCAAATTGACTGGACCATGATGAAAACCATTGCCGTGATGGCCTGTCCACCCAGATATGCGGGCTGCACGAAAGCATCGCCGATAAAACCGCCAAGCGGCTCCACCTCATCCTTGATCATGGTCGCCATTTCGGACTGCTTGACGCGGCGCATATGCAAGAGCGGAAAGCGTAAGATCCTGTCGGCCAACTGATAGCGCATGCGTCGCAGCATGCGCTCGCCCGTACGGCCTTTGCGCGTGTTGATATCGCGCTTGAAAAGACCGTTGATCAACACCAAAACTAAAAAGAGGAAAGAAAGGGCAAGCAGCATGCCCTGCTGCTCGAACATAAACCCGTCGAAGAGTATGATCGCCTCTCCAAAGAGCCATTCGGAACCCGGTAGCTCTATAGTAAAGAAAGGTTGGGTCGAGCCTGGCCCGTCGAACCCATCACCTTGGATACCTGTATTGATAATACTCTTGGGAACATTCAGCGATAAAAAATAAAACGGCAGTGACGCAAGCACGAGGAACAAAATGCTGATCTGTTCCTTACGGCTATACATCCAAACGTATTTAAAAAGGTTACGTTCCAACTGCTACCGCCTTGCTTTAACTAACGGGGCCTTCAGATTCGAAGCCGAACTTCGAATATGCAATGATTTGTTGCCCCCGCTTACCCTTTGTAGCAATTTCCTAGAGGTTAGGCCAAGTAGAAGCAAGCCGCGTTAGAATTCATCTTTCCGTGTGTGCTCGGGCTATGGCATAGTGGTCGATTGTACCAGGGGCCGTCAAACGTAGACCCTGAGGGGGGGATTACATGACGCAAACGCATCAGGATCGCCGGGTCCTAATCTATAGTCATGACAGCTTTGGACTTGGCCATCTTCGTAGATGCAGGGAAATCGCGCATGCGCTGGTTGAAGCAGAGAAAAACCTCTCGGTTTTAATTCTGACCGGATCGCCGATAATCGGTTCTTTCGACTTTCGGGCGCGTGTCGATTTTGTCCGCGTACCTGGGGTCATAAAGCTGCGTAACGGCGACTATACATCGCTCAAGCTCTACATCGATGTTGAGCAAACTCTTGCGATGCGCGCCTCGATCATTGAGCACACAGCCAAGATCTATGACCCAGACCTTTTGATCGTCGATAAAGAGCCCTTGGGCCTGCGCGGAGAAGTGGAATCGACGCTTCAACTGATGAAGGAACGGGGAACACCGTGCATCTTAGGGCTCCGCGACGTTATGGATGAGCCGGCACTGCTCGCGCCTGAGTGGGAGCGAAAGCAGGTCGCCCCCGCGCTGGAGCGTTACTACAATGACATTTGGATCTATGGCCTCCCGCAGATTTGCGATCCTTTGGAGGGCATTCCGCTTCCCAACTGCGTACGCCGCAAGATGACCTATACAGGTTATCTCGACCGCCCCTTGCCGAGTGTCACATCGCCACTGCATTTGGAAAAGATCGACGGCGACTACCTTCTCGTCACCGTGGGCGGTGGCGGCGATGGGGAGGAGATTGTGGATTGGGTTCTGCGTGCCTATGAAAGCGATCCGGACCTACCTTACCCAGCCCTTATCATTCTTGGCCCCTTTATGAGTGCCGAGCTGCAAAACGAATTCCTCAACCGGGTTGCCAAGCTTCCTAATGTCGAGGCCATTACGTTCGATAGTCACATCGAATCGCTTATGGACCGCGCAATTGGGGTTGTTTCGATGGGGGGATACAACACCTTTTGCGAGATACTTTCCTTCGACAAAAAAGCGATAATCGTACCGCGCACCGAGCCACGCATGGAGCAATTCATCCGCGCTTCACGTGCACAAGAACTGGGCCTCGTTTCCATGCTCGTAGACGATCATGTGCGCGACGCAAAAACTATGGCAACCGCACTGCGCAGCTTGCCGCAACAGCGAAAGCCATCTGAAACGGTTATCCCGGGTCTCTTGGATGGGCGCGCAAGCGTTATTAAGTTGGCGCAAAAGTGGCTCGGATTGAAGCTGCGCCGCGAAAATGAAGGCGTTTCGACCTCCCCTCCTCAAGACACTTCACGCGGGCCGGTCGCGGTCTAAGAGCTGAGCGAATTAATGAGGCAAGGCTTGTTAGGCTTGAGCGTGTGGCTATCGCCGCTAAGATAGCGCGCCCGTAACGAGCCCCTTTCATAACAGGGTTTTTCTTGACCGCTCACCCAGCGATGAGGCTTTCATGACACCCGCCGTTTCTCGAGAAGTCGCCATCGTCCTTAAGGGCTATCCACGGCTTTCCGAAACTTTTGTCGCCCAAGAAATACTGGGCCTCCAGCGTGGCGGCCTACCCTTACGTCTTTATTCCTTAAGGCACCCGACGGATAAAGCTCTTCATCCCGTTCACCGTGAGATAACGGCCGATGTCACCTATTTGCCAGAATATCTTAAGGACGAGCGCGCCCGCGTCCTGTCAGCTTGGCGTGCGGTGCGGCATCTCCCTGGATACCGCCAAGCTTTCCGGCTTTTCCTGGCTGATTTTAAGCGTGATCGAACCGCAAACCGGCTGCGCCGCTTCGGCCAAGCCTGCGTTCTAGCACACGAGATGCCGCCAAGTATCTCGCGGATCTACGCGCATTTTCTTCACACCCCTGCCTCGGTCGCGCGCTATGCAGCTGTAATGCGAGCTTTGCCCTGGTGCGCCTCTGCACACGCGAAAGATATCTGGACCAGCCCGGAATGGGAAATCAGGGAAAAGCTGGAGGAAATCGACTGGCTCGTTACCTGCACGGCGACAAATCGTGATCACTTGCGAAAACTCGCAGTGGTGCCCGAGCGCGTAGACCTCCTCTATCACGGTCTCGACTTCACGCGTTTTCCAACAGCACGGCGCCTCGATCGTCACGCCGATGGGAAAAGTGAGAGCGCTGAGGTTCGCATTCTTTCAGTCGGGCGGGCGGTGGCCAAGAAGGGATATGATGACCTGCTACGTGCGCTTGCGGCTTTACCGGCGGGCCTTCACTGGCATTTCACCCATATCGGCGGGGGTATGCTTATCGCCGATCTGAAATCCTTGAGCAAAAAGCTTGGATTGGAAGGCAGGATCACCTGGCTCGGTGCGCAATCACAAGAACGGGTTCTAGCTGCCTATCGAGAGGCAGATCTTTTCGTTCTCGCAAGCCGCATTGCCGAGGACGGCGACCGCGACGGCCTGCCCAATGTTCTGATGGAAGCCCAAAGCCAAGCGCTCACTTGCTTGGCGAGTGATGTCTCAGGCATATCGGAGTTGATCGTCCACAACGAGACTGGGATCCTGGTGCCGCCTGAAAATACCGAGGCTTTCAGCCAAGCGCTTGCGGCGCTGATTGCCGATCCCAAGAAGCGCCAACGCCTCGCCAACGCTGGCTATCAAAGGGTCAGAAAAGACTTTTCCATGACCTCAGGCATAGAAGCGCTTCTGATGCGCTTTCAAGAAGACACAGCCCTTAAGGCTGCCGAATAATCGAAATAGAAGTAGTCTAAGTCATGCGGATCGCCTTCTATGCGCCAATGAAGCCACCCGATCATCCGATTCCCTCGGGCGACCGCTTGATGGCCCGTCTTTTCATGGCGGCTTTTCAGCGTGGTGGCCATGAGGTCGGTCTGATCTCTCGGTTACGAAGTTGGCAGAGCACCGCAGACCCCTCCAAGCTCGCGGAGCTTCGCGATCAAGCTAGGGCGGAGACGGCACGGATTCTCGCCGCCATCGATGCAGGGGAAATCGCAAAGCCCGACTATTGGTTTACCTATCATCTCTATTACAAAGCCCCAGACCTTCTGGGGCCGGAAATTTCAAGGGCGCTCGCCATTCCCTATGTGGTTAGTGAGGCATCTCTCGCAAACAAACGGGCAGGTGGACCATGGGATACGAACCACCGTGCCGTCTTGTCGGCCTTAGAGCAGGCAAGCGCATTAGTGAACCTCAATCCGCTGGATGCAGAGTGCCTGACCGATCCTTCAAAGGTGCACCACCTGCCGCCCTTCCTCGATACCGGGCCTTATCGTCAAGCAGCAAGCAATCGCGCGCGCTTGCGGGCATCTCTGAGAGATGCGCTCGATCTTGACCCGGACGTACCCTGGCTGCTTACGGTCGCGATGATGCGTGAGGGCGATAAACTTTCCTCTTACCTCGAACTTGCAAAGGCTCTGAGGCAGTTACAAAACGAACCCTGGCAGCTTCTCGTGGTCGGCGACGGTGCTGCGGCCGAAAGAGTGCAAGCGGCCTTTAGCAGCTTTGATTCTGGCCGCATCCATTTCCTCGGTGAAAAATCGCAAGAGGCCCTTTTACCGCTTTATGCGGCATCAGATCTCCTCGTCTGGCCAGCCATCAATGAGGCGTTCGGTATGGCAATTCTGGAAGCACAGGCAGCGGGCCTTCCAGCCGTGGCCGGTGCGACACCGGGGGTGAGCGATATTGTGGGTCAGGGAACAGCCGGATATCTGACACCGCCTGGAGATGCGTCGGCTTTTGCCGAGGCTCTAGGGGACCTCATCACCTCGCCTGCTAAACGCCAAAACCTCTCTAAAGGTGCCCTTCGCCGGGCTGAAACGCGCCACGACATCTCCGCTGCTTCTCATAAGCTCGACCAAATCCTAGCGGAGGCCTCGGCGAAATGTTAGCTGAAGCTTCAGGCGTCCCTATCCTCGTACTGCGCCATGGCCCCACGCCCTGGAATGAGGAGGGGCGCATTCAAGGATTGACCGACGTCGCGTTGTCTAAGACCGGGGTATCCTTGGTCAAGCGCTGGTGCCTGCCAAAAGAAACGGTTTCATGGAAAACCTACACAAGCCCCCTTGCGCGCACCCGGCAAACAGCAGAGCTATTGGGACTTCAAAACATCCAATCAGAGGATCGCTTGGCCGAAATGGATTGGGGGCGCTGGGAAGGAGAGAGCTTGAGCAACCTTCGCGCACGGCTGGGCAAGGCGATGATGGATAACGAGGCCCGCGGTCGCGACTTTCGCCCGCCTGAGGGAGAGAGTCCTCGCGACGTGCAGGAGAGAATTCGCCCCTTTTTAAGCGACTTGGCAGATCGCGGTGAGGCGGCAATTCTGGTCACCCATAAGGGCGTGTTACGAGCGCTCTATGCGCTTGCAACTGATTGGGACATGGCCTCCAAGCCCACGGAGAAGCTTCGCGACCACCACGCACATCTTTTCCTTCTCCGGCAAAAGCAAGCAGGTATGCCGGAGGTTTCACGTCTGAATATTCCGCTCTCACTGGCTGGAGAAAGCGATGGCTGACAGCAAAGACAGCCAGCGCTGGGATGTCTTTTTTTATGTCCAGCACCTTTTGGGGATGGGGCATCTCCAGCGTGCGGCCACTCTGGCAGAGGCATTGCATCGTGCGGGGCTAAGGGTGCGTCTGGTGTCCGGCGGCTTACCCGTCGATCAGATTGCCATTCGGGGTCCTGAGGTTATCCAACTGCCGCCCATTCGCGCCACCGATGCGACCTTTACGCTGACAAATGAAGCAGGCACCCCGATTGACGATGACTTTAAGGCCCGGCGGCGCGATCTTCTTCTCAAGCTCTTCAAGGAGACGAATCCACGCTTGCTCTTGATCGAGCTTTTCCCTTTTGGTCGCAGACAGATGCGCTTTGAACTGCTGCCTTTACTCGAGTTTGCTGGATCGATGCCGCAGCGCCCGGCGATTGTCAGCTCGCTGCGCGATATCTTAAATGCTCACAACAAGCCGGAGAAAATCCGCTGGATGCTGGATACCTTCAAGCGCCACTTCGATTCAGCGATCGTTCACGGCGATCCAGACTTTTTGCCGCTGGAAGAAAGTTTTGCTGAAGCATCCGAGATCGCATCGCACCTTCAATATAGCGGCTATATCGTCCGGCCCCCAACGAACGAGGAAATGGCGGGTAGTACTACTGGTCGCGGCGAAATCCTCGTTTCGATTGGGGGAGGGGCTGTTGGTTTGAATTTGGTCGAAGCGGCTTTAGAAGCCAGAGTGCTGACAAGTCACGTTAAAAGCCGTTGGCGTTTCCTGCTGGGCCCAAATATGCCGGAGCACGATTTCGATCGAATCGTTCGAAACGCAAAAGTGATAGAGGAGAACGAAGACGGCGGTTCGATTATTGTCGAGCGTGCGCGTCCAGATTTTCCGCTACTTCTGCGTAATTGCCGCCTTTCCATTTCTCAAGGCGGCTACAACACGGTGATGGAAATCCTGGCCCGTAAAACGCCAGCCATTATCGTGCCTTTCGCCGCCGGTGGCGAGACGGAACAGACGTTTCGAAGCCGCAAGCTCGCCGAAATGGGATACCTTGAGCTGTTGGAAGAAGACCAGCTTAGTGCTGTAAACCTGGCAGCTGCCATCGATAGAGAAATCGCAAAGGATAAAGGGACAAATCCCTCAACCTTAAATCTTGACTTGGAAGGTGGGGGAAAAACCGCATATATCTTAAAAGAACAAATAAACAGGGTGGCGGATGGACGGCTGGGACAGCCTTAAGCGGCAACTGAATCGTTTTGCGGAAAAAGGGTTGGTCGCATCATTTTGGTGGCGCGACGATGATGCCTGCGAATTGACACCGGCACTCGAGCGGCTCGTGAAGCTCGCGTGCGACACCCATACGCCTCTTGCGATTGCTGTTATCCCAGAGGGCCTTTCACCCGATCTCCCCAAATATCTCGCTGGGGCTGGACCGCAGGTTAAGGTCCTCCAGCATGGATTTTCCCACAAAAATCACGCAGCTAATGGTCGCAAGAAGCAAGAACTTACCGTCGCCGCTGGGCTGGAATTTTTGTGCGAGCAGCTAAGCGAAGGCCGTATCAGCCTTGCCGAGGTATTCGCGGATACCTTCTTGCCGGTTCTTGTGCCACCATGGAACAGGATCGACGAGGAAATACTCGAAGCCCTGCCGTCGCTGGGCTTCCAGGGCCTTTCCACATTCGGACATGAGGATGAAGGGCGGCGGAGAGAAGAAAACTTCCATCAAGCGAACTGTCACATCGACGTTTTCCAGTGGAAGCCAGAACGCGCTTTTAGGGGAACAGAGGCAATATTATGCGAACTGGCATCACAGTTAGCCGATAGAGCTGATAAAGCCAACACGGGGCCGGTCGGCATCATGACCCATCACCTTTACCATGAGGAGGACGTTTGGGAGTTTCTGAGGTGCCTCATCACGTATCTCCATAACCATCCCGCAGCACGGTTTTGTGGGGTGGAAGAGGTTTTCCCATTGCGTGACGTTGGACCAGCAATTGGTAAAGCTATGAGGGCGTCTTGAAGATTCTCCGCTATCCTTTGCGCAGTTTAATCGGCGATTATTTGCGCACTAGCGGCGGCTTGGGCCTTGGCTTGTTGGCACTGGCAGCCGGACCGGCTAATACAGTCGTTCTGGTCCTTTTTGCAGGCATTGTTGTCTTATTTGGTCTTTTTGGCCTGAAGACACTACAGCGCCATTTGACGCGGGTTGCCCTTTCACACCAAGGCGTTGCCTGCAAGGATTTGCGCACCCGCACGATTTTTTGGCCTGAACTAAACGAGTTGAAGTTGCGCTTCTATGGCACGAAAAGACGCTCGCCCGGTGATCGCAGCTCTTTTTTGCAACTGACATTGGCGGGGGCTGGAACATCTTTTACTCTGGAATCCTCGTTGGAGGACTTTAACTTGGTCGCCTGGCGTGCCGCGAAGGCAGCACGGGAAAATTCTCTGTCGATCGATCCAACATCGGCAGGTAATCTTTTGGGCATTGGTGTCGATGCCGATAGCGACGATCCGCCACCAGGTGGCTTGGGGGATCTGGACGAAACAAAGCACGAAGGGCGGGGAGCTTCGTTTGGGTGATTTGCTTCAGGTTCGTGATCTAAGGGTCACTTTCAATCTTCCTGAGGGCAGGCTCGAAGCCGTGCGCGGGGTGAGTTTCAACTTGCGCAAAGGTGGAACCCTTGCCCTCGTTGGCGAATCAGGTTCGGGCAAATCCGTTATTTCCCAGGCCATTATGGGAATTCTGCCCAAGGCGGCACAAATTAGCGGTGGCGAAATATTATTTCGCGATCCAGCAAGCTCCGGCCCGGTCATCGATATCGCAGCCATGCCGCAGAATTGCCAGGAGATGCGCGATATCCGTGGCGGCCGCATTTCGATCATCTTTCAAGAACCCATGACATCGCTCTCACCCGTCCATAGCATCGGCAATCAAATCGGCGAAGCGCTGCACCTCCATCGCGACATCGGCGATAAGGAAGGCGAAGAGATTATGAAGGAGATGCTTAGGCTGGTTGGTTTTCCCGACCCCTCAAAAGCACTCCAAACCTATCCTTTTGAGCTATCGGGCGGTCTTAGGCAGCGCGCGATGATTGCCATGGCGCTGATTTGCCGGCCCGCAATCCTGATCGCAGACGAGCCCACGACGGCTTTGGACGTGACCATCCAGGCTCAGATCCTGAAACTGCTCCACGATCTGCAACAACAACTGGATATGTCTGTCTTGCTCATTACCCATGATCTGGGTGTGGTCGCAAATGTCGCGGACGAAGTCGTGGTCATGTACCACGGGGAGGTCATGGAAAAGGGGTCTTTGGATGACATCTATCGCACGCCCAAACATCCCTACCTCAAGGCTTTGCTGCATGCCGTACCGCGTTTTGGCATGGAAGAGGGCGAGCGCCTTCAGCCTATTCGCGAGATCAAGGCGACCGGCGCAAGCGCCTTGATGGAAGGCCAGGATTTGGCACGCCGTATGGAACGTCGCGGACTGCCGTTGTTAGAGGTTTTCCATCTCACTAAATCCTTTTCCATTCGCAAAGGCGGGTTCTTGGGTGGCGGGAAGAAGGAAAAGGTGCTCGCCGTCGATGATGTGACCTTCACGGTCAAGCGTGGCGAATGTTTGGGCTTGGTCGGGGAAAGCGGCTGCGGCAAGACGACTCTTTCCAAAATGATCATGCGCGCGCTTTCACCCGATGGCGGCGATTTGGTTTATCAAGACGGCACCGCGATTGATATTTTGGCCCTCAAGGGCAGCGCCCTGACCGCGTTTAGGCGCAATGTCCAGTTCATATTTCAAGATCCCTTTTCTTCCCTAAACCCACGTATGACGGTTGGGGAAATTATCGCGGAACCACTGATTATCCACGGAATTGGGACCCCCGCAGAACGGACAGCACTGGTTGAGGAGCTGTTGCAACTGGTGGGCCTGAACAGGCATCACTTGAAACGCTATCCCCATTCCTTTTCCGGCGGCCAACGTCAGCGCGTCGGCATCGCCCGCGCACTCGCCTTGCGCCCGGAATTAATCATCTGCGATGAACCGGTCTCGGCCTTAGACGTTTCCATCCAGGCGCAAATCTTAAATCTCCTAAAGGATTTGCGCGATTCTCTTGGCCTTACCTACATTTTTATCAGCCACAACCTTGCGGTCGTCGACTACATTGCAGACCGCATTGCGGTTATGTGCAGCGGACGTTTGGTCGAGTTGGCGCCACGTGGTGTCTTGTTCCGCGATCCGCGTCACCCCTATACAAAAGCCTTGGTCTCCGCCGTGCCGGAGCCAGATCCCGACAGGCGCTTGGATCTCGGTGCCTTGATGGAAAGCCGCTCCTCCGATCCTGAAAAATGGCCAGCACCTTTTACAGTCGACGGCACCAAACAACTTCAGATGGTCGATCTGGGGGAAGGGCATTTCGTGCGCGCCGACCCAACAGCCGAAGCATTCCTGCGCAGTGGCGCTAATGCGGCATTGGAGGCTTGATCTGGAATGCTGAAGTACACAATCCACCGCATCTTCGCCATGCTGCCCACGTTGGTCGCAATCAGCGCCTTGGTCTTCATCATCATCCAGGCGCCACCGGGTGACTTCATAGAAACTCTCATCAGCGAGCTTCAAGCCCAAGGCGAGAAGGTCGATCCGGCCAAAATCGAATTTTTGCGAAAGCAGTACCATCTCGACGAACCGCTCGTCGTTCAATACTGGTATTGGATCTCCGGTTTCGTTCAAGGCGATCTTGGCTTTTCCTTCGAGCATCGCCTGCCGGTCAGCGAGGTTATCGGGCACCGGGTCTGGCTATCGATCATCGTCGCGCTCGCGACAATCGTGTTCACCTACATCGTCTCCTTTCCGATCGGGATCTATTCAGCGGTCCGCCAATATTCGCTCGGCGACTATGCCTTCACCTTTGTCGGTTTTTTGGGATTGGCTACGCCGAACTTCCTTTTAGCGCTCATTCTGCTCTATGCCGCGAATGTTTGGTTCGGTACTTCTATCGGCGGACTGATGGACCCTATCTATATCGATCAACCCTGGAGTTTGGCCAAGATCGGATCTGTCTTTGCTCATCTCTGGGTCCCGGTCGTGGTGATTGGCACATCGGGAACGGCAGCGATGATCAGGCGTTTGCGCGCGAACCTTCTTGATGAGCTGCAAAAGCAATATGTCGTCACGGCACGCGCAAAGGGCCTCTCACCCCTAAAGACGCTTTTGAAGTATCCCCTGCGACTTTCTCTCAACCCCTTTATCGCTGATATCGGAATGATCTTGCCGCAGGCTATTTCCGGTGGGGTTATTGTCGCATTCGTTATGGATTTACCGACGACGGGGCCAATGCTTTTGGATGCCCTTAAGTCGCAAGATATGTACCTGGCAGGCTCATTCTTGATGTTCGAAGCTATGCTCGTTGTGATTGGCGTGCTCGTTTCAGATCTCCTCCTTGCGCTTCTCGACCCGCGAATTCGATTGGGAGGGGCTGCAACGAAATGACGGATTCCACTCGCGATAAGAATTCTGAACGAGATGACGGGCACACGCACTATGTCAATCCGGCGCCCTTCAACCCCTATTCCGTCGAGCAATTAACGCCCGAGCAGGAGCGGTACTACCAAGCTTCCCAGTGGCGAATCATGTGGTGGAAGTTCAAGCGGCACAAATTAGCGCTGATCTCCTTCTATTTTCTGCTCATTCTCTATGGGGCCATCCTCATTTCCGAGTTTTTGGCGCCCTACCATTTGCAGACCAAGAACCGGAAGTTCCTCTTTTCGCCGCCACAGTCCGTGCATCTTTTCCACGAAGGGGAGTTCATCGGCCCCTTTGTTTACGGCTACAACTTCTCGCGCGATCCTGTGACCTTAAAGCCTCTCTACGAGGTGGATGAGAGCGAGATTCAGCCGCTAG
>CAXMNO010000430.1:0-5321 GCA_964194655.1 uncultured Acidimicrobiia bacterium | reverse complement strand
TTGTGCAAAATTTGGAGCCGATCGCTTTCGCCAACATCACGAGCTTGTAAAGGCCGAACCAAGAGAGAAAAACAATAAGAAAGTATTCAATATCATTACCCGGGAGCCTCGTTGATTCTATCTGGAACGCTAGTTTTTTGGCCCCGACAGCGCTCGCGACGGAACTACCAGCAGCGATGGTTACATCACCGGGAAAGGTAAACAGGGAGACAACTTCATTCTCGCGAACTTTTGTAATTACGCTCTCTTCGCTATTACGCATCGAGGTCAGAGGATAGTCCTCGTAGTCACGAGAAAGGTCCTTAGCCAACTCCACAAACCCATCCACAACTTTTTGCCCTTCGAGCAAAGGACATCCCCTGGCAGATAGGTCGGAGGGATCGAGGTCAGCCGCGCCATGCGTTCTAAGGAGACGGGCTTGCAATCTTTTCGCCGTGCCAGAAACACTACCACCCGAGATTGCCGCACAGCCCAGCCAATAGATTGCCTCGCGAACGTCCGTAAGCTCACTATCACTCTGCGCATAGATACGCCCGAGGTATAGTTGAGCACGAGGATCGCCGCCCAGCGCAGCTTCCTGGAATTGCGTCAACGCACCTTCATAGTCCCCGCGCACATAAGCCTTTGTGCCGTCCTCGAAGCTGGCCAATGTATCCATTGGACCCGCGAGTGAAAGCACCAGCCCCATGGCACAAATGCCAACTACGGTCCTCAAGTGAAAGTATTCTATTTTAGGTATGTACTTATCTCTCAAATAATTAGGGAAGCACTTTATACTAAGATGAAATATAAATAAGACAATTTTCCTATTATGTCTAGAAACATTCGTTTACTATTTGTTTGTTATTTATATAAAAATTTATTTTATTATATATTTAGGTATTTAATGAAAATTTTACGTATTTTGGCAGAGCACCATTAGTAATCACATAATTCTCAGCACTTTTTCAAGATAATGAAGCCTGAATCCACTGCTGTGCCACCTCACCAAAGTAGCTGTTAGCTGCGCAAACGATGTAGTACCCCTTCTCAGTGCGGGCCCGTAAGCCCCCCAGCTCCACTAACCACCCGTTAGTCAGATAGGGTTCCGCCAAATTGCTCCATGCTAGTGCAACGCCGTCGCCTGCCATTGCCGCCTGCAAGACCAGTGCATAATTGTTAATGAAATGCGTGCTCTGTGGAATTTCATATGCAACTTCATAGTGTGAAAGCCAGCTCGACCAGTACAGCCAGCCGAATTGGCCATGGTCTTGATGAAGCAGAGGCAAGCTCGGTAGTTCCCCAGCACCAACACGACGATCCAACAAGTTGTGCTCTGCGGCAAACTCGGGAGCTACAACGGGAAACACCTCCTCCCCAAAAAGCGGAAAGGCCTCGCCATCCGACCACCGACCATCACCGAAGCGTAAAGCGAAGTCGGCCTCGCCCGCATCGAGGTCGGCCACTTGCTCACCTGTCGTCAAGCGGATCTCCCGTTCTGGCAAAAGGGCCTGGAGCGCCTGAAGCCGGGGCATCACCCACATTTGGGCCAATCCATGCGTACAGCCGATTGTGACCGCATTCTCGGCATCCTTACGCGATATTTCTTCAAAAACGCCGCGAATATGGCCCAGGCCAAGCGCGGTCGCCTCGTAGAGGCGTGCACCTTCTTCGGTGAGAGAGATTTCCTTAGGCCGCCGATAAAAAAGCGGTTTACCAACATGAGCTTCGAGATTGGCGATAAAGCGACTGACCGAGGGTTGGGCCATCCCAAGGCTCTCGGCTGCCTTGGTGAAGCCGCCAAGACGTGCAGTTGCCTCAAAAGCTGGCAGAGCACTCAATATAGCGAGAAGATAGCGTTCATTTTGCATATAAATATTTTATCATAGTCATAAATTTTTTCAACGTTTTTATGGTGTTTACTCTGCGATAGAAACCGATTCTCAAAGATTTTTGTTAGCTAAGGCAAAGCCACATGACGCGTTTTGATTTCTCCGAATTCGACTTCTCCGAAGGCTTCGAGCGATTTCACAAAGGATTTTTCGGCAACAGCGCCGATCATGTGCCTTTTATCCAGCAAAGCCACGAATTCAACATGAAGTATTCGGGCATCAACGCGCGCGAATACTATTCGAATCCGGAAAAGCTCATCTACGGTTCTTTCCGGACGACAAAGGATTTCGGTTTCGAAACGCCCGATATCTGCTGGGATTCCTACAATATCGAAGCGGAGGCCCTGGGTTCCACCCTCATCACCTTCGATGATCTAACGCCCGCGATCGACAACATCACCCCGATCGTTACGACCGAAAAGGACCTGGCAGCCTTAAAGCCGCCGGTTCCCGGGCAATCGGGCCGCATGGGTTTTGCCTATGACGCGGCATCGCTCTATAGCGACTTGACGGGGGAAGCACCTTGTCTCAACTGCTGCGGGCCCTTCACGCTGGCAACCCAAATCATGACGTTCGAGGATGTGATCCTCGGTATTAAGGATAATCCGGCTTTTGTTCATAAGGTCATGACCTTCGTGGTCGACGAAGTTTTAGCGCCCTATATCAACGAGTTCGCCAAGCGCTACCCCAATATGACAGCCAACTGCGGCGATGCGGTTGCCTCCCTTCCCTTCATTACGCTGGATATGTCCGAGGAATTTGCCGTTCAGTACGTCGTTCGTTTACGTGAGCTGACCGAAGGCCGGGCCTGCACGGACAACTGGTGGGGCGATGCCTATGTGCCTGACCCTACCCGCTTCTGGCTCAATAAGCTGCAAGCTTGTCCGGATTACCTCAAGGTCCAGGACCCCGATCTCTTCCAAGTTGGCGCGCAAAAGGCCAAAGACTTCGCAGTTGAGCAAAATAAGCCGGTTCTTCTTGGTGTCTCGAACAACCTGCTGCAAGACGGCCCTGTTGAGGCCATTCAGCAGCGCATCCACGAATATCTAGAGGTGATTGAGCCCGGCGGTCAAAGCCTTCTCTACCTTTGCAACTTGGGCGGCCTCACCCCTGTCGAACATGCAAAGGGCGCGGTCGAAGGCATCGAAATGTACCGCCGGGGTGACCGTCCCTGGGCAGGCGAGCGCTTGAGCGGCGCCATTGCCGAGCAGGATGAAGCCCCGGCCACCAGGGCACAAGAGCCCCAAACTGCAAAGGCCCCGGCCAAGAATCGCCCTGCCTTGAGTGACGCCCATGAAGACCTGCTGGACGAGATTTTCAACGCCGTCATCGATGGCGTTGCGGAAGAATCCTTTAAGGGTGTGACGACCGCACTAGAAGAGGGAATTCACTTCTCGACGATCCTTGATGATGCCTTGATCTCGGCGATGGAGGAAGTCGGCTCGCTGTTCTCAGACGGGGTTATCTTCGTCCCTGAGATGCTGCTTTCCGCCCGGGCGATGAAATCGGGGCTGGAGTTGTTGCGTCCGCTTTTGACGAAATCGAAGACGAAACCCAGAGGGCTTGTCATGCTGGCAACCGTGCAGGGCGACGTGCACGACATCGGCAAGAACCTCGTTGGCATGATGATGGAGGGTGCCGGCTTCACGGTGGTCGATATCGGCGTCAACATCTCCCCGGAAGACGCCATCGAGAAGGCCCGGGAACTGAACCCGGATATCGTCGGCCTTTCCGCTCTTCTCACCACGACCATGCCCTCAATGGGGAAGATTATTACGGCCTTTAGAAAGGCGGAACTTCCCTACCCCGTCATTATCGGCGGCGCTCCGGTCACGCAGGCTTTTGCCGACGCGATCGGTGCGGATGGCTATGCCGAGGACGCCCCGCAAGCTGTCGAGCTCGCCAAACGCTTGATGATAAGCGGTGCAAATTGGCGTCGCGAGCAACCGGCCGCCTAAGCTCGGGCGCACTTCCTAAGCCGGGTAGAAACGCGCCTTCATCCGCTCGCAGTAACTCATCAGGTTGTCATGGACGCGTGCTAGATGCTGGAACTCCGTATTAAACGGCACCAATGCGGCGTTGGCGATATAGCTATAAAAGGTAGCATCAAAACTCGTCGGCGTTGCACCCATGATAAAGGGTTTTTCGCCTAGGCTTTTGGCAAGTATCTGGAGCGATTCGTCTGCCAGCTCGTTGATCTCAGCTTGGCTGTGACGCCCCATGCCCTGGCCTGAGAGATTACGGCGCACTTTCGCGCGCAGTATTGCGGAGATGATTTGCCTCATCGGCGTTGGCATCGAACCGAAGAAACCATCCCTGATCGTCGGCCAAACGCGGTCATCCATCCAGCGGTTATGGACCATCATCCAGTAGAAGTATTCATCGAGCATTTTGGTGAGCATGAAGCCGCTAACCTTTTGATCTTCAGTCAGATCTTGATCGAGCGTAACTGAAAAACGCTCCGTCAAATAACGCAGAATGAAGGAGGAATCGGCAATCCGGCGCCCTTCATGCTCAATCATGGGAAGTTTGCCCTTTGGCGCCTTTCTTGGGTCTTCCCACACCACGATTTCAAAGGGAATCTCAGCCATGCGCAAAAAGGTCTCCACCTTCATGCAAAAGGGACTGGGGTTAGCCACACCCCAGGCTGCTGAAAACTGGAAGAGCTTTACAGTCATGAGGAATTTTCCTTTATTTTTTGAGGCTATTTTTCGCGGCCAGCACGTGGGTCGAGCGCGTCTTGCAGGCCATCGCCTAGAAAGTTAAAGGCGATAACGGTCACAAAGATACAAAGCCCCGGCAGGACGACGAGGTGCGGCGCATCCCAGATTAGCTCGAGTGCACTTGTCATCATATTGCCCCACGAGGCCGTTGGCGGCTGAATTCCAAGCCCTAGGAAAGACAGCACCGATTCCAGCAGAATGATATTGCCGATCGATAATGTGGTCGCAACGATGACCGGCGAGATGACGTTGGGCAAAATGTGAACCCACATGACGCGGCTAGAAGACGCGCCCAAGGCATGGGCCGCACGCACGAATTCCCGCTCTCGCATCGCTAGGGTAGCACTTCGTACAAGCCGGGCAACGGTGGTCCAGCCGACCAAGGCGATGAGAACAATGATCCGGTAGAGAGAGATGTCTTGCGAATTCGCAATCGCACTGGGCAAACCAAGTTTTTCCAGATCAAGTGCTGCCAGCACGATCAACAGCGGAAGCAGCGGGAGAGCGATGACGCCATCCGTCGTACGCATCAAAAGGCCATCCAGCCACCCACCGTAATACCCGGCGAAAAGCCCAATGATAGAGCCTATAACAGCGGCGCAAAGGGCAGCCGAAATGCCTGTCAGCAAGGAAACTTGCCCCCCATAAAGCAGGCGCAATAGAAGGTCGCGCCCCAACTCGTCAGTGCCAAGCACATGCCCCTCAAGCCCGGGGGAAAGTTTGACGG
>CAXMNO010000429.1:0-9282 GCA_964194655.1 uncultured Acidimicrobiia bacterium | reverse complement strand
GTGGTCGTGTCTGTGACGAATGATCAGCCACGCCTGCTTGTCGTCGGTGAAAACGAGATTTCTGGAGGCCGTGGCGACAGTGCCAATGCGTCGCTAACAGGTGGGGATGCCTTACCTTACGGCCCCTTCGATCCAACCCAGCATCGCACCTTGGAAAGCGGGTTGCGCGCTTGGGTGAGCGAGCAAACCGAGCTGGATTTGGGTTATGTCGAACAGCTTTATACCTTCGGCGATCGTGGTCGTGATCCGCGTGAAAGACAAGGTGGCCCACGCTTGGTTTCGGTTGGTTACTTGGCGCTGGTGAGTGAGACGGTATCAGTGCCGGCGAGTAATGCGAAGAGTAACGCGACGAGTAACGCGACATGGCAAAACTGGTATCACTTTCTGCCGTGGGAAGATTGGCGCGAGGGTGCGCCCCTTATCTTGGAAAGGGTCATAGAACCCCATCTATCCGCTTGGGCGGAGGAGGGCGAGAGCGAATTTGAGCGCGATACGCGCCATGAAAGGATCGATCTAGCCTTCGGCTTCACCACCAATAGCTGGAATGAAAAACTGGTCCTGGAGCGTTATGAACTTCTCTATGAGGCGGGGTTCGTCCAAGAATCCCTTCGTGATCGTGGTTGCCCCATCGCGCTAGAGAGCGATAGGGCGGCGAGAGGGCGGGCGATGCTCTTCGATCATCGCAGGATTGCAGCCACCGCGCTCGGGCGTCTTCGAGGTAAGATCGAGTACCGCCCGGTAATCTTCGAGTTGATGGCCGGTGAATTTACCTTGCTCCAACTGCAGCGCGCCGTGGAGGCTTTGGCCGGAACCAGGCTGCATAAGCAAAATTTCCGGCGCCTGGTCGAAAAAGGCGGTTTGGTCGAGCCGACAGGACGTTTTGAGAGCCAGACTGGCGGGCGTCCTGCCGAGCAATTCCGATTTCGGCGCGATGTGCTCCTAGAACGCTTAGCGCCTGGGGTTAAGTTGCCGGGCCGCAGGCACACAACATAGCAATCGCCGCAGGCGCACAACATAGCAATCCTGTTCCATCGAAGCTTAGCGAACCCCCTTTCCCAAGCGCAGTTCTCGGGGGTCAATTTCTGACTTGACTTTTGTTATACTCATATTAAGCATAAGTAAGGCCCATTTAAGGCCGTATATTTTTAATCTATTAATACTCAATTTGAGCATTAATAGATTTTGGACCTGCAAGGAGAGGCGGCATGACCGAAGCAGCAAGGCAAATCAGCACCGGCGAATACACGCCGGAAATCGCCGCACGTACGGCGCACCTATACAAGCGCGTGAATACAGTCGTTCCTGAGTTCGAATGGCCCTTTTTCGCAGGTGACATCGACGCGATTCTGCGGCTGAAAGAGGAGAAAAGGGCGGTCATCCTGGCCCACAACTATCAAACGCCGGAAATCTTTCACTGCGTCGCCGATATCAAGGGCGATTCTCTTGCCTTGGCCCGGCAGGCGGAAAAAGTGGACGCCGACGTCATTGTCTTGTGCGGTGTGCACTTTATGGCGGAAACCGCCAAGCTCATGAATCCTGAGAAGACGGTGTTGATCCCCGATGCAGGTGCTGGTTGCTCGCTTGCCTCTTCCATTACCGCGGCTGACATTCGCCAATTGCGCGTTCGCTACCCAGGTGTGCCGGTTGTCACCTACGTCAACACGACAGCCGATGTGAAGGCGGAAACTGATATCTGCTGTACCTCTGCGAATGCTGTAGAGGTGGTGGAATCCTTAGGCGTCGAGCGTGTCATCATGCTGCCGGATGAATATTTGGCGCAAAATATAGCAGCCCAAACCGAGGTGGAAATCATCACCTGGTCGGGGCGTTGTGAGGTTCACGAGCGCTTCACGGCTGCCGATATTCGCGGTTTCCGTGATGATCGCCCAGGCCTTACGGTGTTGGCGCACCCTGAATGCCCGCCTGAAGTTGTAGCAGAGGCTGATTTCTCCGGCTCGACCGCGGCTATGGCAAACTATGTCGAGGAACGCCAACCAGAGGCGGTTGCCCTCATCACCGAATGCTCGATGAGCGACAACATTGCAGCCCAAAATCCGAATGTTGAATTCATCCGCCCCTGCAATCTTTGTCCCCACATGAAGATGATCACTCTCCCCAAAATCCGTCACGCGCTGGAAACGATGACGACGGAGGTGACGATCGACCCGAGCGTTGCGGAACGGGCCCGCCTATCCGTCGAACGGATGCTGGCTCTCGGCCAGAAATAGGTACCAGAAATAGGTAACTGCATCATGAGGCACGAAGATGCTGATATTGTCGTTGTCGGGGCAGGCTTAGCTGGATTGCTGACAGCTTTAAAGCTTGCCCCACGTCGCGTCGTGCTTCTGGCAAAAGCGCCGCTTGGGGAGGGGGCTTCAAGCGCTTGGGCACAAGGTGGCATCGCCGCTGCGGTTGGATACGGAGACAGCGCTGAAGCTCATGGCGCAGATACCCATGCGGTGGCAGGCGGTCTCAGCAGTGATGAGGTCGTCGAACTTGTAACCGGGCAGGCAGCCGAATTGATCAATGAACTTATAAGATTGGGCGTGAAGTTCGATCGATCGGCTGAGGGCGGTCTGGCTGTAGGCCAGGAAGCAGCCCACGGGCGAAGACGCATTTTGCATGCGAACGGAGATGCCACGGGCCGTGAGATAATGCGCGCGCTTATCGCCGCGGTTCGAACAGCAACTCATATCCAGGTGTATGAAAATGTAGCGGCTCAAGATCTCATTTTGAGCGAAGGGCGCGCCGTTGGCGTTATTGCTGCTGGCAGTGGCGGACCTCAGATCTTTCCGGCACCCGCTGTTATTCTTGCAAGCGGCGGGATTGGGCAGCTTTATGCCAAAACGACCAATCCGCGCGCGGCTTGTGGCGATGGCTTGGCGATGGCAGCGCGTGCGGGCGCCGTAATTGCCGATCCGGAATTTGTCCAGTTTCACCCGACCGCCTTGGAGTGCGGAAAGGACCCAATGCCACTGGTCACCGAGGCTTTGCGTGGCGAGGGTGCGATATTGATCAATGGGAGTGGCCGGCGATTTGCAAAAGATGCGCACCGCGATGGTGAATTGGCCCCGCGCGATGTTGTGGCGCGCGCTATCTGGCGGCAACAAATGCAGGGGGAAAGCGTATATTTGGATGCGAGGAAGGCAATTGGGCCGGATTTTCATTCCCGGTTCCCAACTGTTTATGCGCACTGCCAAGATGCGGGGATCGATCCGGTTTGTCAGGCGATTCCTGTATCGCCTGCTGTGCACTATCACATGGGCGGTATCGCGGTGGACGCGCGCGGACGCAGCTCTCTACCGGGGCTTTGGGCTTGCGGAGAGGCTGCTTGCACAGGCATGCATGGCGCCAATCGATTGGCCAGTAACTCTTTGTTGGAAGCCGCCGTCTTCGCCTGTCTTGTGGCCGATGATGTCATTATGACGCGTAGCGAAACGCCGAAGGCCGGTGCCACGCTGGTTCTCCAGCATCCTGGCTATCAATACAGCGGTTCTGGGGGCCACGATCTTGCAGATCGGATTCGAAAGATCCGGCATCTCATGTATGAAAACGTTGGCTTGGTTCGCGAGGAACAGGGGCTTCTTGCGGCGCTTCGCACCTTACGTGCGTTCAAGCAATCTGCAGTGTCTGATCCAGTCGAATTCACCAACTTGCTGATCGTCGCGAAGTTTATCACGGTCGGCGCATGGCTACGGCGTGAAAGCCGTGGCAGCCATTTCCGGTCCGACTATCCATTTGCGGGCTCAATTACTGGTGCGGGCAAGGCCCAGCGCACATTTCTAACGATGTCGCAAGTGGATGCGATCCTTGCGGAAATCGAAAGTCCAGATAGGCCAAAAAGAAAGGCACAGGCATGAGCCCCAATAGTGTTTGTAAGTTATCTCCGTTGTTAATTGAACCAGCAGTGCGGGCCGCTTTGCTGGAGGACTTGGGGCGCGCCGGAGATTTGACGAGCGACAGCGTTATCCCGGCCGATATCCGGGCAAAGGTCGCTATCGTTGCCAGGCGCCCTGGGCGCGTCGCGGGCCTAGATCTCGCGTTTACAGCCTTCCGCCTTCTCGATCCAAATGCAGAAATCGAGGTTTTGCTGGACGATGGTGAAGCTGTAAGGACGGGTCAGACGGTCGCTAAGGTGACGGGCGCTGCGCGCGAAATCCTGACAGCAGAGCGTGTGGCGCTGAATTATCTTTGCCATCTCTCGGGTATAGCAAGCGAAACAAGCCGGATTGTTGAAGCCGTCGCGGCCTACAAAACGAAGATCGCTTGCACGCGCAAAACGACGCCTGGCCAGCGCGCGTTCGAGAAGTATGCAGTGCGTGTCGGCGGTGGCGTCAATCACCGCTTTGGCTTGGATGATGGGATCTTGATTAAGGATAATCACATTGCGATTGCCGGTGGAATTGCAACAGCCGTAAAGCGCGCGCAGGAAAGCGCCGGACATATGATGAAGGTCGAAGTAGAGGTTGATACCCTGGCACAGTTGCATGAGGCGCTTGCATGTAGGGTTGATGCAGTTCTGCTCGACAACATGGATACTGATACTCTTGAGGAAGCGGTTCGGGTCATCGATGGGCGGGCGATCGCTGAAGCCTCTGGGGGGATCACGATTGAGAATGCACCCGCCGTCGCTGCGAGCGGCGTCGACCTCATATCGATTGGGTGGCTAACCCACAGCGCACCCATCCTCGATTTCGGCTTGGATTTTCTGGGCGCGCCCGCTGCCTGATGCTTCCTCTAAGCCACCTCCAAATACTAAAACAGAGGAATCAGTGCCTAAGAGACCTCACCCGCTGCCCATGCGCGCAGTTGATTGGAAGGGAGGCGCCCTTCCGTTGCGTCTGTAACTCGCTGGCCGACCACCGCACCGAATTTGAACATCCGCCCGCCGCATCCGGTCACGATGATGGCTTTTCCAGATTGCTCCACGATAAAGCGCTTATCGGGCGGATCGGCGTAATAACCGCCGGCGCCGTGGAGGCATCGATAGCCATCCGCGTTCTTCAAGTAGGGATCAAAAGCTGATTTGATTCCAAGCTGCTCAGCTTCGTCGACGGTTAACTTAGATTTGGGGTCGGCGTGGCTTAGGATTGGGGCGCCGCCAAATTTGAGATCACATCCGTCAACAGGTGGCAGACAATAGAGCTGCGCTTTGGCTGTCATTAAAAACAGGGATGGCCCTCTCTCCCAACTAGACCGTAGCTCGGGGGGCGGTGCGACATAGCTTACGGCTGACCGGATTGGCTCGATACGGTTTTGCATTTCTGGAAGGAGAAAGCCCGTCCAAGCCCCTGCCGCAATCACAAGTGCGTCGGCTGAAAGCTCTTCGCCACTGGCAAGCGTGACGCGCGCGCTGTCTTGGTCAACGGTTGTAACGTGGCACTTTTCTCTTAATTCTACGCCTTGCAGTTTAAGCCACCGAGCCAGGGCAGCGACGATCCGGTCCGCAAAAAGCACCCCGGCTTCTGGTGCGAACAGCCCCCAAGCCGACTTCGCTACGTTGAGGACGGGCGCCTTGTTTGCGACTTCCTCGTAGGTGAGGGTTTCGAACGCTGTGCCCGTTGCTTCCAGCGCGCTTTTGGTCGCTTTCATCCACTCATGATTTCCAAGATCTATCGCAAGCACGCCTGTTCTTGCGTCGTGGCGCTCGCCCAGGTCTTGCCATAGCATTTCCCAGGCTTCCCAAGCCTCGGCCACCATACGGGTATAACCCAACTGAGCGCCGTAGTGTGGGCGGATCATGCGGTGCTGGTCGAACGATGCCGAGTGAGGGTTTGGGATAGGCCCTTGGTCGATCAAAGTGACTTCGTGGCCGCCTTTAGTCAGAGCCCAAGCCGTGCTGAGGCCGACAATTCCTGCGCCAACTATGATGACTTTCATGATTCCACGAACTCCACAATGGTCCCACAAGCGTAGTTGGCACAAACGCGCAGTCGATTGGGGTTTTGAATGGTCCGAAAGGGGACAAAATTCTTCATGAGGATAATCGCTGTTTTGGCGAGATCGCTCACAGAACGGGCAATGCCCATCAGCCCTTCGCCTTTGCTCTCCAGAACCGTGTCGAGCCCCATTATCGGGCGTGTCGGATCCACAATTCCGCGCAGTTCCAGATAGTCCTCTGGGAACATGATGCACCAATTCCCCGTTCCCCACTCAACGTGGCTACCGCGCGGTGGTACAACGAAACCGAGACGTTGAAATACTTCGCGCGCGGCTTCCATGTCGCGCACGGCAATCACGGGATGATCGATCCCTTTTATGCCATGCCGCGCTTCGACTGCATCACTTTGGTTTGCGCATGTAAGCATTCAAAATTCTCCAGAAAAAAATATACCATATTGTAAAATCGTATACGATATAATAAGCTTTGTAGTCAATAACGGTGTTGCTGGGAATCTCAATTAAAGGAAATGTGTGATGGGAGACGCTGCGCGGGAATTCAAGGTGAACGGCGCGTCGGTGTGGAGGATAGTGCCGCAATTGCGCGAAGATATCCTTTCAGGCTCGCTAGCCGCAGGTCAACCGCTACGTCAAGATGAGCTCGCGGCGAAATTCAACGTCAGCAAGGTTCCATTACGCGAAGCCCTTAGGCAGTTGGAAGCTGATGGTCTGGTCGAGTTTCGACCGCGTCGTGGTGCCTTTGTGGTCGAACTTACGGCGGACGACTTCGCCGAGATGTTTGACATTCGTGTTGCACTCGAATGCCGTGCGCTCGAACTTGCGGTCCCGAACTTGGTCGAGGCTGATCTTCGGTTCGCCCGCGAAATCCTTGATGATTATGCAGCGCAAGAAGACTACCGGGAATGGAGTGATTTGAACCTCAGATTTCATCTTGCGCTCTATGAGCCTTGCAATCGGCACCGATTGATAAGGATGATCAGGCAACTTCATGAGAAGACCGGGCTTTTTAGGCGTCTTCACATCACGATGGTCTCTGGTTTGGAGAGACCAAACCTAGAGCATGAGGAGCTCTTAAACGCCTGTGCGAAAGGGGATGCCGGTGGGGCTGTGACGATACTGCGCGGGCATATTGAGACATCGCAAAAGGAGGTCGCCGCCCATTTCAGGCGCCAGTCTTTACGTGTTGCCGATCACGGAGGACGAAACTAGAGCACTTTCAGCAAAAGTGTGTTCGGTTTTGCGCCCGGAAAGTGCTCTAGCTGCCTCGTGCTTACGTGTTCGGGTAACGCCGCCTTGATTTCACTGTCCTTTATACGAAATTCGGTAGATAGCGCCTGCCCGGTCATCTGAAACGACGACCGAGCCGTCCGGCAATACCGCAACATCGACGGGACGGCCAAGATATTCGCCGTTTTCATCCAGCCAGCCTTCCGCGAAGATCTCGCTTGTGCCTACCGAACCGTCAGCCTTGACGGCGGTGAACATCACACGCGCACCAATCGGTTCGCTGCGATCCCAAGATCCGTGCTGAGCGTAAAAGATACCGCCGCGATATCTCGCTGGAAACTGGGTGGCGGTGTAGAACGTCATGCCCAAATCCGCCGCGTGTGCGTCCGTCTCAACAACGGGATGGACTATGCTGTCAGGTGGTGTGTCGGCTATATATTCGTTGGTGCGCACTGTGCCACCGCCGAACCAGGGAAAGCCGAAGTGCTGGCCAGCCTCGGTTTGACGGTTAAGCTCGCCCGGCGGAATTAAGTCGCCCATGCCGTCAACTTGGTTATCGGTGAACCAAAGCTTGCCGCTGGCCGGATTGAAATCGAGGCCGACGGAATTTCTTATGCCATAGCTAAAGACCTGGCGGTCGCTGCCGTCGCGCTTCATGGCGATAATGCCGCCAATGCCGTGTTCGTCGTAAAGATCAAGTTTATCGGCAGGAGCCACGTTGAAAGGCTGGCCGAGTGCGACATAGAGCCGGTCGTCGGGGCCGATGCGGCAAACGCGGGCAGAGTGATTGCCACTTTCCTCGTCAGGTGGGATCAAATGGCCCTTTGCAACGACTATGACCGACTCGATTTCTGGGTTTTCATAGGAGGTTTCGACCTCAGGAAAGGCAAGGATGCGGTTGCGCTCCGCGATATAAAGAACACCGTCGGGCGCAAAACAGGGGCCGTTGGGAATATCGAATTCGATTGAGGGCGCAAAGCTCTTCACTTTTTCGGCGACCCAGTCCTTATCGTGATCGGTCACCGCCCACACATCGGTTCCCCGGGTGCCAACGAAGGTAACGACGCCTTTGGGGCCCACCGCCATGTGGCGTGCGCCTGGGACAACTGCATAGAGCGTAATCTCAAAGCCCGGGGGCATTTTGATTTGCTCTAGGTTGTGAGAAATAGCCTTGGCGTCTTCGCCGTGCTGATCGACAAAAATGTCCGACTGCCCAGAGGCGACGCAAGGCCACAACACAAAGGATATGGCCAGGCCACAGACGAGTAATTCAATCTGACGCATTCAGGTGCCTCCCGCGTTTTCGTATGCAATAGAATGATCGCATAATCGATTTGTCGCTAGAAGTCTGAAACCCCAAGGCAGGATGCATAAAAAATGCGGCCTGAGAGGAGGGGGGAGCTTTATGAGATTCTTGCTGGCAACAGTGCTTGCTACCACCACTAGCTTATTAGCGCCGGCTCAAGACGATCCGGCTCAAGACGATAACGGGCCCTTGTCCCCGCTTGTAAATCTAGCAGTGAAACTTGCTGCGCACGATTTAGCTTTAGGCTAAGATCTCGCTATGGGCGAAGTCATAAATTTGCGCCAAGCGCGCAAGGAAAAAATGAGGGCGGAGAAAGCCCGAAAGGCAAAGGAGAACCGGGTAACCCACGGTCGCTCCAAATCCGTAAAGACAAAAGATGAGAGCGAACTCGCTCGCCGAAGCCACGATCTCGACACGAAGAAACTGGATTGAGATCTGGTAAAGCCAAGGCGGACGGCCTTCCGTGACCAGAAGATCAGCTCGCGAGCGCTTGCTTCATCGTGCCCGAGATGTCTTCCACATTATGGGCGATGAGGGCACCGGCTGATTTCAATTTTGCGATTTTGGTTTCTGCATTGCCGCTTCCAAAGACTGAGAGCGTACCGGCATGGCCCATGCGGCGTTGCTGCTGGGCATGGCGTCCAACGACAAGTGCCACAACAGGTTTTGAAGGCTTGGATGATGCGAGATAATCGGCTGCCTCTTCCTCCTCAACACCACCGATTTCGCCTACGAGAATAACCCCTTCAGTCTCGGGGTCCTCCATAAAGAGCTCAAGACAGCGCACAAAGCCGACCCCATGAACAGGGTCGCCACCGATACCGATCGTTGTCGATTGGCCAAAGCCA
>CAXMNO010000428.1:0-2298 GCA_964194655.1 uncultured Acidimicrobiia bacterium | reverse complement strand
CCGTCGAGATCGGCGAAGGTCACCTCCGCCTCGGTCATGGCGGCCCGCACAAGACCTTCGATGTGGACGAGATGCGCGCGCGCCGCCACCTCGGGCACAACGCCACCAAAAGGCCGGTGGTCATCAATTTGCGAGAGCACTTGGTTCGAGAGAATCCGGCCATCACCGCACACCACCGCCGCCGCGGTTTCATCGCATGAGGTTTCGATGCCCAAGACTTTCATCATTTGAAGACTTTCATTGTTATCGCTCGGCCCGCCACCTTGGAGGCCGCAAAATCACTTGGGCACGTGCGGCTGCGTCCAGAAGGTGATTGCGAAGCGTTTTCCACTTTCCAATGGCAGCACTTCGTGAACATGCGTACAGCCGCTGGGAAAGAAAACCATGTCCCCAACCGGCACGCTCTCGTTGGAGAGCTTTTGGCGCGGGAAATAGAGCGCGCCGCCGGTATAGTCATCGTTCAGCTTAATCGTCATTGAAGCAATGCTCGACTGATCGATGTGCTGAAGCAAATTGGTCTGCGTAGACATCGTGTAACGCGTGACAAAGGCATCGGAAGGATCGAGCGCCACAAGCCAGATCTTCTTAATGATTTCGCGCAAAAGATGGTGATATGTATGGAGATAGCCCTTATAGACGTCGGGAAGCTGGACCAACTTAACATCGGTGGTGCGGATCGCCTTGTGCTCGCCGGTACCGGCATAACCCTGGCCACGCCTAAAAGCCTGCTCCTGCTCAACCCTCTTCACGACATAAGCGCAGTATTCGGGGGTCCACATCGGCATAGCGTAAATATCGCCGCCAATTTGGCGGACATTGCCAATATCCTCTTGCAGGCCGTCGCGGTACTTCATTCCCGAATATTCTCCCCAACCCTGGTAACTTCGCTACTTTTCAGCGCCAAAATCCACTCGGCAAGTAGGTACCAGAAAAGACATGGGCGGTACAATCACCTGAAGGTAACGCACCTCGAAGTAACGAGCCATTGCAGCCTTGGCCCCGCGTGGGCAAAATAATCCACACGAATCCACGGATGATCGCTTGAGAGGACAGTACCCATTATGTCGAACCTTCTTTTTATGGCCCGCTTCAATACCTGGGCGAACGGTATGATATTCAAATCCATCTCGGAACTCTCCGAGACCGATTATCGCTCGGACCGCGGGGCCTTTTTCGGCTCTGTCCATCGCACGCTCAACCATTTGCTTTTGATCGATATTCTCTGGCGTTCGCGCCTGGAGGACTGGCATGCCGAGAACATAAAAAGCTTCGATCAAATCCTTTACGATGATTTTGAGGAATTGCGCAAAGAGCGAATTGCTGAAGATGAAGCCCTTATCCGCTACTGCGAAGCGTTGAAACCTGATGCGGAGGCTGAAGAAATCATCTTCAGATCAGTGCTAGGGACGGGCGAGCCCGAATCTATTCGCCGCGACCACGTTTTAATCACCCTCTACAACCACCAGACCCATCACCGTGGCCAAATAAATTGTCTTTTGACCCAGTCAGGCATCTTCCCAGCGGCCTTGGATGTTTATGATTACTTGAAGCAGTGAGGGGCCTGCCGCCTTCGCTCTAATATAATAATTTCGAACATTACAATTTGCTTGCTGATTGCAAGTGAACGCTGTGAATGCTAGATTTTGTGGTCTTTTTTGGGGAGGAACTGTTTCTGCCGAAGTCTGCCAATAGCCGCTCGCCCTGTCCGATTGCTTGCGCATTGGATCTCGTCGGGGATCGCTGGTCGCTTTTGATTATTCGCGACTTAATGTTCCGTGACTGTCACACCTATGGCGACCTGGTGGAGGGGCCTGAGGGCATATCGACGAATATTCTGGCCGACCGTTTAAAGCGCTTAGAGGCTTGCGAATTGATTGAACGCGAAGCCTATCAAGACCACCCCCTGCGTTATCGCTATTCTCTAACGGCCAAGGGGCAAAACTTGCGCCCCTTGCTCACTGAAATGGTCAAGTGGGGCTCGGAACAAGTTCCAGGCGCCAAAGGCTCAAAAGTCTCATCGTCTGTTTAGGGCCGCAGCCAGTTCGCTGACTTTTTCCCTAATAGTCGCCTCCGGGACCGCAGCGTAGCCGAGCAATAAACCCTGGCGATCTGCTTGACCTATATAAGAATCGCTAAGCGGCGGTGCCGTGATACCAGCGTCTGCTGCATGCTTAGCCACTTGGCGATCTGTCATGCGCGCGCGCAATTCTTCCGCCAAGTCAGCCACCAGATGTAAGCCTGCCTCATCAGGTGTCAGGTTCAATACCCCGCTTAGCTTCTGGCTTGCGGCGTCTAATA
>CAXMNO010000427.1:0-1607 GCA_964194655.1 uncultured Acidimicrobiia bacterium | reverse complement strand
GCAAAACCTGCCTCCACCGCGTCGGCGGGCTGCCTTCCAGCCTCGGTCAGGGTGACGCCGCGTGCGCGACGCTGAAATAGAGGTTTCCCGAATTCCCTCTCAAGGCCACGAACATGATGGCTGATGAGGGGCTGTGTCGTTCCCATATCTTTGGCCGCGGCCGTGAAGCTGCCAAGACGCGCTGCGCCTGCAAAGGCAAGTAAGGCGGGTAGGGAAGGAAGATCGCGCATGATCGTAGTATAAATGTAATTTATACATAATATCAATAGAAAGGCAGTTTTTTGCAGATTTAATAGGGTGTAATAGAGGTCGTGAACAAATGATAGTAACTGAGTTGATCTAATTCTGGGAGCAAAGCGATGGCGAGCCGCAAGCCGAATATCCTTTTTTTGATGGTGGACCAGGCGACACCGGGGGCGCTGCCTATCTATGGCAACCGGGTCGCCAAAGCGCCGAATTTGCAAAGCTTGGCGGAGAAAGCGGTCCTGTTCGATAGCGCTTACTGCGCCAGCCCGCTTTGTGCCCCGGCACGTTTCACCATGATGGCTGGGCGCTTGCCGAGTGCGATCGAGGCTTATGACAATGGCTCCGACCTTTCAGCCGACACCCCGACCTTCGCCCACTATCTAAGGCGCGCAGGCTACCGTACGGCGCTTTCCGGGAAGATGCACTTTTGCGGACCGGACCAGCTTCACGGCTTTGAGGAACGCTATACCACCGATATCTACCCAGCCGACTATGGATGGTACGCCAATTGGGGAGAATTCGAGACCAGGCCAAGCTGGTATCACAACATGAGCTCCGTCAAAAATGCCGGGCCTTGCTATCGATCCAACCAGCTAGATTTCGATGATGAAGTGGCGTTGGAGGCAAGGCGCTTTCTCTATGACCACGCGCGCGGCAATGACGAGAGGCCCTTTTTCCTCTGTGCCTCCTTCACACACCCCCATGACCCCTATTCCAACCGGCCTGAATTTTGGGACCTTTACCGGCATGACGATATAGATCTGCCGCGCGTTCAAATCGTGCCCGAAGATCTGGATCCTCATTCAAAGCGCCTCCGCCATGTTGCGGATATCGACCACGCGGAAATTACAGAGGATGAAATCCGTCGCGCGCGGCGGGGCTATTACGCATCCATTTCCTATGTCGACCATCAAATTGGGACCGTCCTGAGGGCGCTTGAAGAAACCGGAAAGGCCGATGACACCATTATCGTCTTCTGTGGCGATCACGGTGACATGCTCGGCGAACGCGGGCTTTGGTACAAGATGAGCTGGTTCGAACCCTCGGCCCGCGTGCCGCTTTTCGTCGTCGCACCTAAAGAGTTCGCGCCGCGCCGCATAAGCAACTCAGTCTCGCTTATCGATCTGTTGCCAACGCTGGCCGAATTGGCGGGCGATGGGACAACGCCCGATTATGCGACCCCGATAGATGGGCGCAGCCTTCTGCCACATCTTTCAGGCACCGGCGGGCATGATGAAGTCATTGGCGAATATTGTGGGGAAGGGGCGCTTGCACCGCTTTTGATGATTCGCCGGGGCAGGTGGAAATACGTGACCACACTTCCCGATCCCGACCAGCTTTTCGATTTGGAAAGTGATCCG
>CAXMNO010000426.1:0-15607 GCA_964194655.1 uncultured Acidimicrobiia bacterium | reverse complement strand
CCTCAATGATGCGGGCGATTTCTTGGACGACGACGGGAGCGAGGCCCATCGTGGGCTCATCTAGGAGCAAAAGACGCGGCTTTGCCATTAAGGCGCGCCCGATTGCCAGCATTTGCTGTTCGCCGCCCGACACGGTCTTGGCCCATTGGGTCCGGCGTTCGCGCAATATTGGGAAGCGCTGGAACGTTTCCTCCAAATCCGCTTCGATCGCTTCTTTATCGCGGCGAAGGAAGGCGCCGGTGCGTAGGTTTTCCTCGACCGAAAGATCCGGAAAAACGCGCCGGCCTTCAGGAACATGGGCGATGCCGAGACCGACGATTTTTTCAGGCGCCAGGCCGTCAATCCGTTCCCCATCGAACCAGATTTCGCCACTCGTCAGCTTCTCCAGACCCGAAATGCTGCGCAGTGTGGTGGTTTTGCCCGCGCCATTGGCGCCAATGATCGTGACGATGCCACCATGAGGAACGGATATGGAAATGCCGCGAAGGGCAGCCACCTTCTTATAATAGACACTCGCATCTTCCATCCTAAGCAGCATGGTGCGGCGCCCCCAGATAAGCCTCGATCACTTCGCGGTTTGTGCGGACCTCTTCAGGCGTGCCCTCCACCAAAAGCCGCCCAAAGCTTAAAACGGTGATCTTGTCGCAAAGGCCCATAACGGCCTGCATGTCATGCTCGACCAACAAAAGCGTGATGCCCTTGGCCCGGATTTTCCGCATCAAATCCATCATGTGGCGCGTTTCTTCGGGGTTCATGCCGGTAAAGGGCTCATCCAGTAAGAGGACCTTTGGCTCTGCTGCCAAGGCAACAGCCATGCCAAGCGCGCGTTGCAGGCCATGAGGCAATTCGGATGCCAGATCATCTTTGCGCTCGGCGAGGTCGAAGAAGGTGAGCGTTTCCAAAGCCCGCTCCCTAATCTCCTGCCTTTTTGCTCGATCGATGCCGAGCAAGGATCCCATCAACTTGGGCGCCTCAAGGAGGTGATTGCCGACAAGGACGTTATCGAGAAGGGAAAACTCCTGGAACAGCGTTGAGTGTTGAAAAGTGCGCACAAGTCCCTTGGCCGCGACCTTGCTCATCTTCAATCCGGAAATATCTTCTCCGTTGTAGATGACCTTTCCAGAGCTTGGGGTATAAAAGCCGCTGATAACGTTGAAGGTCGTGGTTTTGCCCGCCCCATTAGGCCCGATAAGGCCACGAATTTCACCAGCTTTAATATCGAAGCTGAGGCCATCGACGGCGACAAGACCGCCGAACCGCATGACAAGGTCCTGCACTGAAAGAATTGGCACTTCCGTCATCGCTTCGCCTCATCTCCCCTTTTTTGGGAATAAGTACCGAAGAAGGTTTAAAGTGTAGCGGCCGGCTTAGATTGGTCAACCAAATCATACCAAATTGTACCGAAAAACACTTTTATGTGGCCAATTGGATTAAGGGCTAGCATTTATATGGCCAAATATGCGATTGTACAGAGATATTGGTTCAAATTGGTCTATTTGCGGATAAGTCTGTCATAAACTCTCATGCGTGGGATAAGCGATGGATTTGGTCAAGAGTAGGGCAGCAGCGGCTGGGCGGGTCTTGTGGCCGGGCATCAGAAGCCTGCCTCTAGGCGTGGAGCGTTACCTCGTAGACGGTGGCGGATCTTTGGTTTTGCGCCTTGCGGCAGGAGATAGTTTGCGCGTTATAGATCTCGAAGGACGCCAACCTTGCGAGATCGTAACCTTCACCAAGGATGGTAAGCCCGATGCAGGGGTGTTGAGCGCCCGAGCTCGTAGATCGGCTTCGGGGACGAAAGCGCTTCTGGACCATGGCGGGGAGGCGCTTGCCCGGCGCCTGGCCTACTACCAAATTTCGCTCGAGGGGGCCTGCTCGCTCAACCTATTTGGTGACGACGGCCCGGCACGGGAGGAGGCCGAGTTCGTTGCGAGTGAAGACGCGATCCTTCTCGTCGCAGCACCGGGTGGACCCATGGAGGTTGCGGCACAAAATCCCCCGACGGATCTGGAGCTTTTCGTGAAGCGCGCCAATTTGCGGCGTGAGGAAAGTTTGAATGCTTTGCCTCCACCGCTCGCCGACCCACTTCAGGATTTTAGGGTCGAGCGGGCAACTGCGCGCGCTTATGAGGTGAAAGCCGGGGAGTGGATCCAAGTCATCGACGTGGATGGCCGTCAATGCTCCGATCTCCAAGTGTTCCGGCGCGATCAACTAGATCGTGGGATCGAGCGCGCGATAGACATCACCACGACCAGAACCTTGATGGGCCAAGGCTATCCAGGACCGGGCTTGCGGGCGAAGTACTATGACGAGGAGATGCAGCCCCTTGTCGAAATGGTTCAAGACAATTGCTTAAGGCATGACGCTTTCGGCCTTGCCTGCACGGCGAAATACTACGACGACATGGGCTACCCGGGGCATGCGAACTGCTCGGACAACTTCAATTCCGTTCTTAAGCCTTTTGATATTGCCCCCAGGCGCGGATGGGTGGCGATGAATTTTTTCTATAACACAGGGATCGATGCGCAAAATCAGTTTTATCTCGATGAACCCTGGTCGAGGCCCGGCGATCATGTGCTGCTTCGAGCCTTGACGGATCTCGTTTGCGTGTCTTCTGCTTGCCCTTGTGACGTCGATGCCGCCAATGGCTGGAATCCAACAGAAATTCACGTACGGACTTACGGCGAGAAAGAGTCGTTCAAGCGCTCAATCGGTTATCGCAAATCTACGGAGTCGGACGTCGTTATGACGAAGGAAACGGGTTTTCATGCACGCACCTCCGCCCTAACCAGGGATTTTGTTGAATACAACGGCTATTGGCTGGCCAATAGCTACACCAACCACGGGGCGATTGCAGAATATTGGGCTTGCCGGGAAAAGGCCGTCACGCTCGACCTCTCAGCCCTTCGAAAGTTCGAGGTCTTGGGCCCTGATGCGGAGACGCTGCTCCAGCGCACAATGACGCGCAATATTCGCAAGCTTTCGGTTGGGCAAGTGGTCTATACGGCACTTTGTTACGATACTGGAACGATGATCGACGACGGCACGCTTTTCCGTTTAGGGGCGGATAATTTCCGCTGGATCGGTGGCTCGGACTACGGCGGCGAGTGGCTCCGCAAACAAGCAGATGAAATGAATTTGGAAGTTTGGATCAAATCTTCCACCGAACAACTGAGTAACCTCTCTGTCCAAGGTCCTTTGAGCCGGGAGATATTAAAGGACGTGATTTGGACGCCGCCTGCTCAGCCAACTCTGGAAGAGCTGGGGTGGTTCCGCTTTTCCATCGGGCGGATTGGCGATTTTGACGGCATCCCGATTGTCGTCTCGCGCACAGGCTATACGGGCGAGCTTGGCTATGAGGTCTGGTGCCATCCCAAGCACGCGCCCGAGGTTTGGGATGCGATATGGAAGGTGGGCGAGCCGCGTGGCCTCCTCCCCATGGGCCTGGAAGCGCTTGACATGCTGCGGATCGAGGCAGGTCTAATCTTTGCGGGTTACGAGTTCGACGACCAAACGGATCCTTTCGAGGCGGGCATTGGATTTGCGGTCGCGCTCAAAACCAAGAACGAAGATTTCATTGGCAGGGCAGCCTTGGAAAGACGTAAGGAATTCCCTCAGCGCCGCCTGGTCGGTTTGGAGTTGGTTGGCGAGGAAGTGGCGGCCAACGGGGACTGTGTCCATATCGGGCGCCATCAAGTGGGTACGGTGACCAGCGGCACCCGCTCGCCAATCCTCAAAAAAAATGTCGCGCTTTGCAGGATGGCGGTGGAACACACCGAACCAGGTACGGAGGTCGAGGTTGGTAAACTCGACGGGCAGCAAAAACGCTTGCCTGCGAAGGTTGTCGCGTTCCCCTTCTATGATCCAAAGAAAGAGCGGGTGCGCGCTTGAGCGTCGGCGGGCCCGTTCCTATTCGACTATAAACGTCGGTTTGAACCAGGCAGGCGCGAGTGACTCCTCCGGTCCTAGTTGATCGACGTTGCCAGCGTCCACGAGTTCGACTGCAGGTCCCGCATGCTTCACGTTCAAGCGGCCTTCAAGAAGCCGGACGGCTTGATCGATGCCGAGACGCCCTTGCAATACCGGAAAATCGGTCGGGGCTGCAATAATTCGGCCCCGTTTGATGCCGCGATAAACACCGTGGGTAAAGTAATCGGCCAAGATCAGGATTTCTTCGTTGAGCCCACGTGCGCGTAGGATACTAATAGCGGCTTCTGCTGTGGGCGCGCTACCGACGATATAGTCGATATCGCCGTGCTCTTCTAAAGCTTCCTCAATCAAGATGGACTGAATTTCCCTACCGGTATCTCCCCACTTGGTGACGACGATTTCCGCTGAACTCTTTGCAAGAGCTGTCCTGAACCCTTCTTCCACAAAAGGCACCCAACCCGATTTTTCCGGCCCTGGGAACCAGGCGACTTTGACGGGCTGGCTGCCGCTAGGATGACGCTGGGCAAGATAGTCACCAGGGCTGCGGCCCATCTCGATCCAATGAACGCCCGTTTTCGCACTAATACCAGGATCGGCGATATCGTTGACAATAGCGATCACTGGAATGCGTTCAGCTACTTCAAGCACGGTCGGTGTTAGCCCCTCAAAGCTGACAGTGCCCAAAAGCAAAATGTCCGCACGGCCTTCGGTGGTGCACTGCCGCACCTGTTCGATTTGTCGTGCCAAATTCGGATAGCCGCCCGCTTCTACGACCGTTAACGCGATGCCCAGTCTGCGGGCCTCCTCGACCATGCCGTAGTTGACGCTTAGCCAGTAGGAATCCTTTAGGTGAGGGTAGGAGGCGCAAAGCCGCCACTTCCGGCTGGCCGCCTCGATTGGCCGATAGGTGATTTTCTCCGAAGCGCTGCTATAGTCGAAAGGCTTTGACCAGGCTTCCAGTATCCATTCACGTTCCTCGGCCAAAGCCTGGGTGGCGCCCAGTGCAAGCGTTAGCATCGCGGCTGCGATGGCCCGGATTATCGTGCGTTTCGCTATTTTTTCGAAACTATGCATCATTGGCTATATTGCATTAAAGTCTAAGGTAAAACCAAGTTATAGTTGTCGTTTAGTGCTTGGCCGTGACTCATTGAAGAGCCGAGAGGCTTGAATGAAAGCAAAGCGCGAGCGCAAATTGGGAATTGCCGGGCGATTGCTTATCTCGTTTGCCGGTGTGGCTATGCTATCGCTTGTGTCCGTGGGCATCGGTTGGTTTATTCTGCAAAATATCGAGGTCGCGCAATCGACAATCGTTGGGAAAGCCCTGCCTGCGGTTGTGGACGCGGAATCTCTGGCCCGTCTCTCGGCTCAAGTGACAGCCAGCGGCGCTTTACTATCGCGCGCCCAGTCGGAGGTGGCGCGCCGGTGGGAGGCTGCGTCTCTAAAGCGCCATGAGGAAGAGCTCACAGCTCTTTTAAAAAGGATCGAAGGCTACGATCTTAAGACGTCCCAACTGCCAGCTCTGCGTGAAGGTGTTGCTGCACTTCTTGGAAATCTCGATCAGCAAAATTCCTTGGTCGCCAAACGAATTCGCCTTTCTGAGGACCTAACGGCGCGGGTGGCCGATGCCTTGGAGGCCGCGACTGGATTGGTAGATCTTTCTGAAACCCTGGTATCCAATGCAGCTTCAGGCACCACCGCGGTGATCTCGAACCTCTATGAACTCTCTGATGACGAAGGGCGGCGTGAAGAGTTTTTGGATGCTCTCGATGGGCTCTTAGAGGGTGATGTTTACCTGCTGGAGCGGATGTTCGAGTTGCGCATGCGCTCGTCTGAAGTTGGCCTCCTCCTCAATCAGTTGGCGCGTGCGGCCGATGAGGAAGAAATCGCCTGGATCGCCAATGCCTACACCTTCAACATCCGTGTGCTGCGGCGCAGGGTGGGCGGAATTTCAGATCCTGTGCGGCTTGATCAGGCAAAAGCTTTCTTCGCGCGCCTCCAATCCATTAGCGCTGAGGGGCGCGATGCGTTCGCCGTGCGGCACGTGATCTTGTCCATCGATGCGGAGCTTGAGGCGTTGGGTGCGGCAAACCGCGGTTGGGCCAATGGCTTGGATACAGCAGTTGCGGGCTTGGTGGTAGAGACACAAGCCCTTGCCGCTGCGGCCACCAGCGAGGCTGAGGCGGCTGTGCGTGGCGGTCTGCTCACCCTTCTTGTGCAAGCGATCCTTTTCTTTTTGGTGGCAGGGCTCATCATTTGGTTCTACCTCCAGAAAAACGTCATTAGGCGTTTGATCTCCCTAGCTGGGGTCATGCGGCGTTTGGCGGAGGGGGATCTGGATGTACCGGTGCCTGTCACGGGTCGCGACGAGCTGACCGGCATGGCAGAGACCGTGCGCTTTTTTAAAGAACAAGCGCTTATAAAACGCTCCTTGGAGGAAGAGCGCGCACGCACGGAAATCGAACTGCGCCGCCATAAGGAAGAACTAGAACAGCTTGTGGAGGAACGCACAGGGCAATTGACTGAAGCAAATGCCCTCCTGCACCGCGAAGTCGAGCAACATGATGAGGCGCGTGACGAAGCAGAAAGAGCGAGCCAGGCCAAATCGGAATTCTTGGCAGCCATGAGCCATGAAATTCGCACACCCATGAATGGTATTCTTGGCATGCTGCGGATTTTGGGGGATACGCCACTTACAAAAGCCCAAAGAGGTAGGCTTTCGATTATTCGCTCGGCCAGTCACACATTGCTCGGAATTTTGAACGATATCCTCGATTATTCGAAAATTGAATCCGGGGAAATCGATATCGAACGCGAAGACTTTGATCTGCGCCAGCTCATCGACGATATCATCGCCGTCATGCGCTTTCGGGCTGCAGAGAAAGCAATCGATCTCACCGCGCGCATCGGCGAAGATGTGCCCACGGTCCTAAAAGGCGATTCAGGCAAGATCAGCCAGATCCTTTTGAACCTCATCGGTAATGGCCTGAAGTTTACGGAAACAGGGGGCGTCGAGCTTAGCGTCGAGTGCCCGGATTTGGATGTCGGCCAGGGCCACGAAATCCACTTTAAGATTACCGATAGTGGCGTTGGTATCGCGCAACGCGATCAGGATCTTCTCTTTGAAGCTTTCCAACAAGGGCCGCAAGCGCGCCCCGGGGAACAGGAAGGAACGGGCCTTGGCTTGGCGATATGCAAGCGGCTCGTCCTTGCCATGGACGGCTCGATTGGCGTTCACAGCAAAGTCGGGGAGGGAAGCTGCTTTAGCTTTACGCTGGAGCTTGATGAGGGCGATCCAAATGCAATCGTTGCAACCGATATTGCGCTTCCAGGTGTAGAACCGTTGCTCGGAGCCTTGCGGGTGCTTTTGGTGGAGGATAACGAAGTCGGCACGATCGTCGTTCGCACATTCCTCGAAAAGATGGGGCATAGGGTTGAAGCTGTGACGAGTGGCGAAGACGCAATCGCCGCTGTTGCAAGGACAACCGCGCATGATGAAGATTGCTTCGATGTTGTCTTGATGGATATCAGCCTCCCAGGCATCGATGGCTTGGAGGCAACGCGGCGTATTCGCGCTATAACGGAAAATGGGGCGGTGCCCCTTCCTGTCATCGCAATGTCGGCGCACGTTTTCCAGAATGAAATTGCTCAGCATATGGATGCTGGCATGGAAGCTTTTGTTGGAAAGCCGGTATCCCCGGAACGGCTGGCAGAGGCTTTGCGCGGCGTTTTACTGAAAGGCCAATCGGATCAGGTCTTGATCGATGTCACACCGAAGCCAAATCCAGCAATAGAGAACGGGCGTCGGGTTCTAATCGACCCTACGGTCTTGCGTGAAGATTACAGTATACTCGGCCTAGAAAAGACAAATCGCATGATCGAGGCGTTTCGTTGCTCGATGCCGCCCAAGGTGGAAAGCCTGGACGGTGCTGTCAAAAATTTGGATTGGGCGAGAACTGCGCAGCTTGCCCATGCGATCCGAGGGGCCGCCGGACATCTTGGCCTCACGGCCTTGGAGGCGCACTCCCACGCTTTAGAGATTGCGGCTGGTGAGAGCGACGGTGATGCGGTGAAGCTGGCCCACTGCGACTATTTTGAGATATTCAGGTTGTCGCTTGGTGCGCTTGAGCGCGTTTGGGCGCAGCTTGATGGGCGGGACGAAGGCGCTTACCCAGCACCTTCAATCTCATCGCTAAGCAGATAGCCCTCGCCATGAGCTGTCACGATAATTTCGGGCAGTTTCGGGTCTTCCTCGATCTTTCGGCGCAGACGACGGACAAGAACGTCAATCGTGCGGTCGTCAGGCTCCCACGATCGATGGGTAATCGCAGCCAAAAGCCTCGTGCGGGAAAAGACCTCGCCAGGCCGCGCCGATAAAGCCGATAACAACTCGAACTCCGCGCGAGTTAGTGCGACCCGCTCCCCGTCCGGGCTTATAAGCCGCCTAGTTCTGGTGTCGAAGCGCCAGCCCGAGAAGTGGCGCAGGCTCGCATCAACGCGGGCGGCCCCCGCGCTCCGCCTTAATAAATTTTTGGCTCGCGCTATCAGTTCCCTTGGATTAAAGGGCTTGGTGACATAGTCGTCGGCGCCCATTTCCAAGCCGACAATTCGGTCGATATCGTCCGTGCGGCCAGTAACCAATATGATCCCAATCTCCGACTTAGCCCGCAGCTCGCGGGTCAGATCAAGGCCGTCTTCACCTGGAAGATTGATGTCGAGGAGCAGCAGGTCTACTGGATCTCGACGGAGGATTTTACGCATCTTAGCACCGTCCGTCGCTTCACTGACCCGGTGGCCTGCTGCTTCCAGGTAACCGGCGAGCTTGGCGCGCGTTACGCTATCGTCTTCGACGATTAGGACGTGATGGGCTTGCTGAGACATGGTCTTGCATCTCCTTGAAGGCCGGGAAGACGCACGGGATGTCAAAAAAATCTCAAGCACATTCTTGTTCATATTATTTCACAAAATATAACGAACTGTACACCCCAGGCCTCTCCGCTATTCACAAGTGGCAGTTATTCTCATCAAACGGACGAAAAGTATCCGCTGAATGACGCCGGAAAACGGCGCTGCAAATCTTGAGCAAGGGAGGGCGAAATGAAATTCGCGAAAACCGTCGTAGCGGCTGCCTGTGCCGGTGCAATTGTATCTTATTCCGGTGCCATGGCCGCCGATTCATCCGATCCGATTAAGGTACCGCTCCATAACTGGTCCAGCCAGATTGTCGGTGCTTACATCGTCGGTAAGATCTTGAACGAGATCGGGGCCGAGGTGGACTACATCCCAGCCGACAGCCAAGTCGTCTACACCTCGATGTGTGAGGGCGATATCGATCTTGTGCATGAAGTCTGGCAAGGCGCCTTCGGCGTGGCCTTTGAAAAGGTCGTCGACCAAGGTTGCGTTATCGATGCGGCAACCCACGACGCGAAAACGCGTGAAGAGTGGTGGTATCCGGCCTATGTGGAAGATGTTTGCCCAGGCCTGCCGGATTGGGAAGCACTGAACAACTGCGCCAAAATGTTCTCCAGCCCAGAAACCGCACCCAAGGGCCGCTTCCTAGCGGGGCCTGTGGATTGGTTGAAGCATGATCACGAGCGTGTTGAAGGCTTGGAGATGGATTTCGATGTGGTGAATGCGGGTTCTGCGGCGGCTCTCTGGGCTGAACTGGAATCTGCGTCAAAGCGCAAGCAGCCAATCGTCCTCTTCAACTGGACACCGAACTTCATTGAGGCACTCTATGAAGGTAAGTTCATTGAGTTCCCCGAATATGACGCTGCCTGCAAAGATGATCCCGCGTGGGGCTCAAACCCGGACAAGACCTATGATTGCGGGAACCCCAAGGATGGCTATCTGAAAATCGGCGTTTATAAGGAAATGCCCAATAAATGGCCGACAGCTTATAAAATTATCGAGGCGATGAATTTTTCGAACCTCGATATCGCCGTGATGGCCAAATTGGCCGACGTCGATGGAATGGAACCAGAAGAAGCCGCCGATAAGTGGTTGGCGGATAACGAGGCAAAGTGGCGTGCGTGGGTCGATGGCGCTGGAAGCTAGAGCACTTTCAGTAAAAGTGTGAGCGGTTTTGCGCCCGGAAAGTGCGTAATAATGGCAGCTTAGAGCGGTTTCATGATCGAGGGATCATTAAATCTGCTCGAAGACCCGTCTTATTAGTATTTCCTCTCTCGATAGTCTTTGAAGTGAGCTCCTGTCACTAACCTTTTTGGGGGAGGTTTCAACACCTCCCCCTGTTTTTTATGATAGGATAATTTTCTCAATAGAAAAAAGATGATTGAGTAACAAAAAAATAGGGGAGGGGGCCATGGCCGAGGCGTTGTTGTCTTGCCGGCATGTATGGAAACTCTACGGGGGCGAGCCAAAAGCCTTTCTTGAAAAGCACGGCGGAAATCCTGATCTCGACGCAATTCATGCAGCGGCTTATATCCCCGCGGTTCGCGATACCTCCGTTGAGGTCTTTCCAGGCGAAATTCTCATTATCATGGGGCTTTCAGGTTCTGGAAAATCCACTTTGGTGCGCTGCCTTTCCCGGCTGATTGAACCGACGGGGGGCGAGATCTTCTTCGAAGGCCGCGATCTCCTAAAAGCCTCGCCACAGGAAATGATCGAGATCCGTCGCCATAAGATGGGGATGGTTTTTCAGCACTTCGCCCTCCTGCCACATCGAACAGTCTTGCAGAACGTGGCCTTTCCGCTTGAGGTTCAAGGCATCGACCGCGTCAAACGCGAGGCCCGTGCGAGGGAAATGGTTGAGCTCGTCGGCCTCGATGGGCGCGAAGGCTACTATCCGCGCGAGTTATCGGGTGGTCAGCAACAGCGCGTGGGGATCGCGCGTTCTTTAGCTGTAGAGCCTGATCTTTGGTTCCTTGATGAGCCTTTCTCAGCGCTCGATCCGCTCATCAGGCGGGAAATGCAGGATGAATTCTTGCGCCTGCAAGCGATGCTTAAAAAGACGATCGTCTTCATTACGCATGACTTCGATGAGGCCATTCGTCTTGCCGATCGGATCGCGATTATGAAGGACGGCGCGGTCGATCAACTGGGCACGGCAGAGGAAATTATCACCAATCCGGCAACAGATTATGTGCGGGAATTCACGAAGGATATTGCACGCGAAAAACTTTTGACGGTCTCAAGCGTCATGCTGGCAGCCAACGGCGGAGATTATTCCGATCTTTCGGTCGAAGCGGATGAGAAGCTGTCCGACGCGGCGGCCAAGATCCTGCGCGAGGACAGGCCGGTGCGTGTGCTCCGGGACGGCGAACAGATTGGACAGGTCACACGAGACAGCGTGATCGCGGCCATTTACGGAAATCCGGAGTGAGCCATGACAAGCCTTGGCGCCGACCAAGCAACAGAACTATCTCGCGAACAGGGTTTGCGTGCAGCGAGATGGAAGGGGCTTGGTCTCGTCCTTGGACCCTTCGTGTTGCTGATTGCGCTTCGTGGCATTTTGCCGGAGTGGGCGAATGTCTGGCCGGAGGCTTGGGCCCTTCCCTTCGTTGATGGGATCAACGCCGTCGTTGGGTTTTTGAAGGACGTCAAGATCTTCATTTTTTTCACCTTCAAGGATTTGACCCGCGCTATTGCGCTGGTGGTCCAGTGGCCGCTTGATTTTATGCAGGCCCTCATGGTGAGCGGCTTTAGGTCGCTGGGCATTCCCTCGCTCCCCTGGATCATGATCGTCGGACTTGCAGCGACATTCGGGTGTTGGCTGAAGGGCTGGCGCTTAGGGCTTTTGGCTGGTGGCTGCATTTTCTATGTGGCGATTGTGGGTAAGTGGAAGCTTTCCATGATCACCTTATCGGTGGTTTTGGTAGCAGCACCCATCGCCGGCATAATCGGCCTTCTGCTTGGAATTGCAGCGGTTAAGTGGCGCATGTTCGAACGGATCTTGGTGCCGCTTTTGAATGTCATGCAGTCCCTGCCGCATTTCTCATACCTGATACCGGTCGCCATTTTCATTGGCGTTTCCCACAAGGCAGGCGCTATTGCGACGATCCTCTTTGCCATGCCGCCAATGGCGCGCCTGACAATATTGGGTTTGCGCGGCGTGGCCAATGAAGTTGTTGAGGCTGGGGTTATGGCTGGCTGCACGGGTCGGCAGATGCTTTGGAAGGTTCGTATACCGGCCGCACGCGACAAGCTGATGATTGGTGTGAACCAGATCATCATGCAATGCCTAGCGATGGTCGTGATTGCCTCCTTCGTCGGGGCCAAGGGGTTGGGTCAGGATCTACTGTTCCGCTTACAAAGCTTGCGCATCGGGCAAGCCCTTGAGATCGGCGTCGCCATCGTCTTTATCGCGGTCATGCTGGATCGCTTGAGCTTTGCCTTGACGGAGAAGGAGCCCGAACATAAGCCCGAAGGCCCCTTCTGGCATGTTCACCCCTTCTTGACGGCGGCAGGCGGCGTGATTGCACTCTCGCTTCTTGCGGCCTTTATCACGCCGGTTGCTCATACCTTGCCGAAGTCCATGTACGTCTCAACGGCCTGGTTCTGGGATGGGCTCGTTGATTTTATCACGGAAAATTTCTATGATCCTTTGGCGATATTTCGTGACGGCTTGTTGATTTATGTCCTAATCCCGCTCAGGACCGGGTTCCAATCGGTGCCTTGGGTCGCTGTTTTGGCGCTGGTTGCTGTAATTGGCTGGCGCCTTGGGGGATGGAAGTTGTCCCTTTTGGTCGCTAGTTTTATCGCCTTTATCGCCTTTACAGGTTTTTGGGCGCGCGCATCGATCACGGCTTATATGGTCTTCTTTGCTTTGTTGGTTTGTGTGGGCTTTGGCCTACCTTTGGGCATCTGGGCATCGAAGACGTTAACGCGGACGAAGTTCGTGACATTCCTTTGCGATTTTTTCCAGACCTTCCCGTCCTTCATCTACCTGATACCTGTGATCATGCTGTTCCAGGTTGGCGACGTGGCGGCCATTACGGCTATTGTGATCTATGCCGCCATCCCTACTGTTCGCTACACCATCATCGGGTTGCGCGGAATTCCCAGTGAAACCATCGAGGCAGCAATCACATCCGGTTGCACGCCGCGCCAGGTTCTTTGGAAGGTCCGGCTGCCGTTGGCGATTCCAGAAATTATGCTAGGCGCCAACCAAACCGTTATGTTCGCGCTTTTCATGGTCATTATCGCAGCCTTTATCGGAACAAAGGACCTGGGGCAGGAGATTTTCCGCGCGCTCACCTTCAACGATGCGGGCAAGGGTTTGGTCGTAGGTCTCTGCGTTGCCTTTATCGGTTTGACCGTTGACCGCCTCATCACTGCCTGGGCGGACGAGCGTAAGAAAATCCTTGGTCTGGCGTAGAGCGCTTTTAAAGATCCCTCGATCATGAAAATCGCTCTAAGCTCTTATGATTACGCACTTTCCGGGCGCAAAACCGCACACACTTTTGCTGAAAGTGCTCTAGGCTCTTATGATTACGCACTTTCCGGGCGCAAAACCGCACACACTTTTGCTGAAAGTGCTCTAGATGCTGATAGCGCAAATTACCGATCTGCACGTCCGGGCCGTTGATGGGCCTGGCCCCTTGGGCATTCAGATAAACGAAAATGTCATTGCCTTGGTCGCGCAACTGAACGTCCTGCAGCCAAGGCCTGATCTTGTCGTTGCAACAGGTGATCTCACTGCATCGGGGGAAAGCGACCAGTATCGGCGGCTTGCCGAAATTCTCTCAAGCCTCGACCTGCCGCTGTATCTTATCCCTGGCAATCATGATGAGCCTGGCCCCTTTCAAGAGTTGCTCGGTCGTTTTCCCGGGCTTTCCGGCGATGGGGACCTTATCCAGATAGCTAACGGCGATCAGGTGCTCAGACTTATCGCCTTGGATAGCACGGTGCCGGGTTACCATAACGGTGCGCTCACGGATGCGCGCCTGGCCTGGCTTGATATGACGTTAAATGAAGCACCGGATGAGCCCACGTTGGTTTTTATGCACCATCCGCCGATCGAAAGCTGCATTTGGTGGATGGATTGCATCGGCCTTCTGGAAGGGCGTGAGGCGTTGGCCGAACTTCTCGAACGACACGGCCAAGTCCAGGCTATCCTCAGTGGCCATTTACATCGCACGATACTTAGCCGCATTGCCGGTGTCCCAGTCATTGTCGCGCCCAGTAGCTGCTATGCCGTCGGCTTGGATTTACGAGAGAAGGCACCACCATCGACGTCGGATGAGCCGCCTGGTTTCATGCTCCATCATTGGGATGGGAAGCGGCTTTCCTCTCATACGCTCTTTATTCAGGGAAGCTGGACCAACCACGATATTCGCCCCTTAATGGCGGATTGGGAGGCCCGTGCCAAATTGATGGATGAAGGCCAGCCGATCCCGAAGATTCACGGTATGGTCAAGTGATGGGGCATGGTCAAGTGATGGATGCATGAACTATACGCTAAAACATCTGAAGTACTTTGTTGCGGCTTGCGAGGAAGAGAGTGTTAAGAGAGCAGCTGAGAAGCTCAACATCTCTCAACCCTCCGTCTCCGCTGCAATCGCGCACCTGGAAGGTGTCTTTAACGTTCAGCTATTCATTCGTCATCATGCTCGGGGCCTTGCTTTGACGCCGGCTGGCCGCCGGCTGCTTGGCCGTGCCAATCTTCTCATCAAGCAGGCGGAGGATTTGCATCAGTACGCGACCGATTTGGGCGATTCTCTCACCGGGCAGCTTGATGTCGGCTGTTTCGTCACCTTGGCACCTATTTTTATGCCACCGCTGATCCGTGCTTTCCAGGAAGGCTACCCCAATGTGCGTATCCGCTGCGTCGAAGGTGACCAGGAATTTTTGTACCAAGGGCTTTTGCGTGGGGATTATGAACTCTCGCTCGTTTATGACTTGGGGCCTAGTCAAGATATCGAGCTGCGTTCGGTCTCGGAGTTCCCACCCTATGTTATTTTGCCGCCACAACATAAACTCGCCCGGCGAAAGCAAGTCTCCCTGAGTGAACTTGTCGATGATCCAATGATTCTCCTGGATTTGCCGCATAGCCGGCAGTACTTCGAAACGCTCTTCTTCGAAGCTGGCCTGGCGCCCAACATCGCTCATCGCACGCCGTCGCCCAATATGGTGCGGGGGCTCGTCGCGAATGGTCTAGGTTATTCGTTGCTGAACGCGCGGATTGGTTTGGACCAAACATTGGATGGCCAGCGCTTTGCCTCCCTTCCGCTCAAAGGAAAATACGAGCCGCTGAAACTTTCGATTGCGCATGTCTCAGGTGTAGATTTGACGCGAGCGGCTAGCACCTTTGCCGAATTTAGTGCTGAACAGATCCCAAAAATTGTCGAATCAGAGCACCGCTAGATCAGTTTTTTATATTTAAGTGGAAGAAAAATAATAATTTATTGCACTTTTGATGCTTCCTAAATTTGACCAACAGGGCGCATCACGGCGGTGCGATTTTCGGTTTAGATTGTTCGATATCAAGGATCATGAGTTCTTCATGCATTTAGGGCCTCTAGCCCGTGTCTGACGAGCCTAAGGAGAGGTGTTTATGGCCCGCGATCCCCGCTACGACATCCTTTTTGAGCCAGTGCAGATTGGCCCGGTCGAGACGAAGAACCGCTTTTATCAGGTGCCGCACTGCAATGGCGGTGGTTACCGCGATCCCTCTGCTGCAGCAGGGATGCGAAGGACGAAGTCCGAAGGCGGTTGGGGTGTT
>CAXMNO010000425.1:0-3105 GCA_964194655.1 uncultured Acidimicrobiia bacterium | reverse complement strand
GAGCTTCTTTTCAAGCAAGAGAGCATTCGTGCAGAGGTAAACAAAGCGCTTGCGCTTAACCAGCTCCGATACGATTTCGCCAATTTCCTTATGGATCAAAGGCTCACCGCCAGGAATGGAAACAATCGGCGCACCGCAGTCTTCTACTGCCTCGATACATTCAGCGACCGAAAGGCGGCGGTTTAGAATACCATCGGGATAGTCGATCTTACCGCACCCGGGGCAAGCAAGATTACAACGGAAAAGCGGCTCAAGCATCAACACCAACGGATAACGGCGACGGCCAGTAAGGCGTTGCTTCATGATATAGGCGCCAACGCGCACTTGCTGAATTAAAGGAACCGGCACGCCCTTACCTCCGTCGACGAAGTTCGATTCCGAACTTTCGTTAAATCCTTGGATCAATAACTATCTGTGTTTGGCGAAATCAGAATTCTATACGAGAGACTTGCCGCGCAGGAATACCTTCCCCGTCGCTTTCTTGCAACCACTAAGCGTGGCTTTAGAGCTAAGCTCAGGTCAAGGGAACAAATTCCATTTGATGACTCCCTTTAACATGCGTTTCTTACAAAGCCCAATCACCCTTTTCGTAAAATGTTCACTTGGTTGTGGGGCAAGCGTTCTGCTAGTTTCGCCCTTTATTTAATCGGCCAACGCAGAATAAGGCCAACGACTTGGGAAAGAGCACAAAATGCCGCTGACAACCACCACGATCGGGGCCTACCCCAAACCGGATTTTGTTCCCGTCGTCGACTGGTTCGTAAAGGACCTGATGGAAACGGCAGGTCCAACGAAGGCATACGAAACCTCTTTGGATCAGATGGGGGAATCAGCCGAGGAAGTCTTCGTGCGCGCGGCACGTGACGTCATCAAAGACCAGATTGCCTGTGGAATCGACATCCCGACGGACGGTGAGGTCCGGCGCGAGAACTATATCCACTACCATTGCCGCCATCTTGAGGGCTTTGATTTCGAGGAATTGACGCTGAAGAGCTTGCGCAACGATGCTTATAGCGTCGAGCTTCCGCGCGTGGTCGGACCTATCAAGGCGCGTGCGCCCTTCCTGCCACACGATTGGCGCGCGGCCCAGGGTACGACCGATAATCCGGTTAAGATTACCTTGCCGGGGCCAATGACCATTACCGATACCACCGCCAACCACTATTACCCCGATGAGCGCAGCCAAGGGCGCGACTTGGCAGCGGCGCTGAATAAAGAGGTTTTGGCGCTGGCCGAGGCCGGTTGCCGCTATATTCAAATCGATGAGCCGATATTTGCGCGCAAACCTGAGGCCGCCCTCGAATTCGGTATGGAGAACTTGGAGCGTTGCTGGCATGGCGTGCCCGATAGCGTCATCAAGACTGTTCACATGTGCTGCGGTTATCCGAACAAGATGGACGATCTGGACTATCCAAAGGCCGATCAGCAGGCTTATCTGGATCTTGCGCGTGCGGTAGACCAGTCGGTGATAGATGCCGTTTCCATCGAGGATGCACACCGCCACAATGATTTGCGCCTTTTGGAGCTTTTCGAGAACACGACTATCATCTTTGGCCTGATTGCGATTGCGAAGAGCCGCTTGGAAACGGTGGAAGAAGTTCGTACGCGGATTTTGGAAGCACTCGAGCACATTCCAGCCGAGCGACTGATTGCCGCACCCGATTGTGGACTTGGCTTTATGGATCGGGAAATGGCGATGGCCAAATTGAAAGTACTGGGGGAGGCTGCCAAATCGATTTAAGGCTGAAACTTCGTCTTGTGACACTGGTCACCATGCTTGCGTTTCCGGCTGCTGCCTATACGGCGGCGCCGGTAGGCAGCGGCAATGCGCCTGCGTGGTGCCCAAAAGAAGTCGCAAACAATAGCTTTCAGCAAAAGCCTTTAGTTGAGGTCGAAGAGGCACTCCGCAAAATGGAAGGGGTAAAGGAGCTTCGCATTCTTACCCCCGATATGGCCGCGACCCTTGATTACAGAGTGGGGCGGATCAACGTCATCCATGAAGACGAAATCGTGATCATGACGACCTGCGGCTAAGAGAGTAGATTGTTAGAGTGTACAACTCGCCCCCAAGTATAGCACACTGAATTAAAGACAGCCCGCCGCTGGGCGAAGGAGGCAGCTATGAGGTTTGCCATGCAATTTGAAGGAATTTACCCGCCGGTTATCACGCCCTTCAAAAGCGATCACACGATTGATTGGGATGGCTTGGCCGCGATAATCGAGCACCTGATCGCAGGCGGCGTCCACGGCATTATCGTCGGCGGCACCACAGGGGAATTCTATGCCTTGAGCCGGGAGGAGCGCTTGGAACAGCTCCAACGCGCGAAGGACATCATTGGAGGCCGTCTACCGATGATCGCGGGCATCAATGCCTTAAACGCCCTTGAATGCCCGGAATACGCGGCAGCGGCGAGGTCTGCTGGCGCCGATGCGCTTTTGGTAGCAGCTCCCCCTTATTCCCTTCCCAGCCAGGACGAGTTAGCCACACACTGTATCGCCATAGATAGCGCCGCCGACTTGCCGATCATGCTTTACAACTATCCCGGCCGTGTCGGGATAGAGATGGGAGAAGAGTTTTTACGGGCGCTAGGGCCGCATAAAAACTTCTGCGCGATGAAAGAGGCGAGCGGTGATATCAACCGCGTTCATCTTCTCGTTAGTCAATTTCCAAACCTGCAGCTCTCCATCGGGGCGGAGGATCAAGCGCTTGAGTTCTTCGCCTGGGGTGCCAGAAGCTGGGTCAGCCCGGTCCCGAACTTTATGGTGGAGCCGGTGGTGAAGCTTTACGAAATTTGCGCGCTCCAAGGCGATTTTGAAAAAGGCCGCCGCTTGATGAAGGCCTTGCTTCCCGTCATGAGCATCCTAGAGGGGAGCGGCAAACTCATTCAGTGCGTAAAGGCCGCCTGCGACTCTCTAGGTTTACCAGGCGGCGTTGTCCGCCCACCCCTGCAGCCGATGGACGGCGCGTCAAAAGAAGAACTGCTTCAAACCCTCGCAGAGGCAAAATCTGCGATCGATGAAGTTCTTCGCGATGAGACAAACCAAGGTGGGAGCAAGGTTGCAGCTTTTTAGATGGATTGTTGAGAGCTAGACAATCTCACCCTT
>CAXMNO010000424.1:0-4200 GCA_964194655.1 uncultured Acidimicrobiia bacterium | reverse complement strand
GGCAACTTCTACCAATACGTCGTCGCCGATTTGATGGCCTAGAGTATCGTTCACCTCTTTAAAACGGTCGAGATCAAGTAGCAGCAGGGCCATTGGCTCTTTGGTCCGCCGCGCGAACTCAAGGCAATATTCCAGGCGATCACTCAATAAAACACGGTTGGGCAGTGCGGTGAGAGCATCGTGCAAGGCCTGGTGACGGAGCTGTTCTTGTTGCAACTGGCGCTCGCTCGTATCACGAAGGATCATGACGAAGAGCGGCTCGCCTTCCGAAAGTGTTTCACTGACAGCCACTTCCAAAGGAACGCGCTTACCTTCTTTGTGGCGCCCTTGCATATCTTTGGGACCGCTGCCTAACTGAAGGAGAGCCCCTTCGTCTTGAGTGCTCGTACCTGGGACAAGGTCCGGCAAAAGTGTCTGGATTTTTGCGCCCGACAAGGCCTCACGAGAATAGCCGAATGTTCTCAGCGCTGCTGGGTTAGCAGTTTCTACGCTGCCATCTTGGCGCAGCGTTATGATGCCATCGAAACTGGATTCCACGACATTGCGCATCAAGGCATCTGCACGCCGCAACTTCGCACCGCGGATAATCGCGAGATCGGCTTGATGGCGATCTGAAATACGGGATAGCTCGCTTCCATAACGGTACATTAGGGAACTGCGGCGTTCGATTTTCGGAATTAGATCCTGCATCTTTAAAGCTCAAATCCCCAAGAGAGCATGAAGACTCAGATCTTAGGAAAACCAAGCAAAAGAACCGTTAATATAACAACCTTAAATTTATAGCGTAATGCAGTTAAATGGCCGAAAGACTAGAGCGCTTTCAGCAAAAGTGTGTGCGGTTTTGCGCCCGCAAAGCGCGTGACAACAATGACCTAGAGCACGTTTGATGATTCGGAAATCATTAAACGGGCTCTAGACTTTGCCGACTGTGGGTTTAATCAATATTTATCGATTACGACGAAGCCAGTTGTTTGAAAGCTCTCCATTGAATGAAGGACTGGCCAGGTGTCGGCTAAAGAAACCGTTGAGGTCACCAAGGCTGCAGGGTTCAACTGCCCAGATGCCACCATTTTAATCATCGGGCCATAGCCTGAAAGTGGCATGCCGTGGGACCCGATGATGCGAAGCTCGCGGCCCATGATATCGTCCATTGGCAGGTGCGCCTCGCCCTTTTGTTCAGGCGCGGTGATGCCGATTTGGACGTGACGTCCGCGTTTTCGAAGCGAGCGCACGGAATTGCGGCAAGTCGCCTCGATACCGAGGGCATCGATCGAGACTTCAGCGCCGCCACTGGTGAGGTCTTGAATGACTTCTGCCGGATCGCAGTTGCTCGCGTTAACGACGTGGGTGGCGCCAAATCGCTTGGCAAAATCGAGTTTATCGGAATCGATATCGACGGCAATGACCTGTGCGCCCAGCGCATTTGCGATCATCACCGCTGAAAGGCCGACCCCACCGCTGCCGTGAACGGCAACCCACTCGCCCGCCTTGATTTCCGCTGCCCCGACAAGGCCCTGGAAGGACGTCATAAAGCGGCAGCCCATCGCTGCTGCTGAGAGAAAGGCGACGCTTTCCGGGAGGGCGATGCAGTTAATATCCGCATGTTCAATGGGAACGAGCTGCCCAAAACCGCCCCAAGTATGGAAACCTGGCTGAAATGGATCGTCGCAAACATTGTGATGGCCTGCAATGCACCACTCGCAAGCCCCACAGCCGCCGCAAAACGGTACGACCACACGCTCTCCCACCTTAACGCGCTTAACGTCGGGTCCGACCTCGACCACGACACCGGCGAATTCATGACCCAAGACAGCCGGAAAGGGAACACTCTCAGGCCAATGGCCGGTCCAGCTATGCCAGTCACTGCGGCAAATACCGCATGCTGCTGTCTCAACAATAACGCCATCAGCGGGACAAGCCGGATCGGGCAATTCAACCAACTCCATAGGCTCGCGAAAGGCATGCATGACAACGGCGCGCATCGTGTCTCTCCCACTGCGATTGCTGGCTCTGCTCGTAACTCTGGAAACTGAAGCACCGCGTAAAGCTGGGTGCAATGGGAAAGTGGACAAGTAATATCTAAAAGGGATTTAGTCGGGCGTTCCACCAAGAGGCCTCGCCATGATTTTAAAGCTCTCGCCTCCACGTTCAAAATCCGCAAGTGGATCCCAACCCCCGTTCCTATAGTAGTTTATGAGCGAACCGTCTGGGGCATAGAGGTAAATCTTCTCATGTCCCATGCGCGCGGACCAATCACATGCGGCATGAATGAGTAGCCTGCCGATCTCATTCCCCCGCGCACTTTCCATGACATAAAGGCCCGAGAGCCAGGGCTTGAAGATTTCGTACCCTATAAGATCGCACTCGACCACCAGAGCAGCACCTAAAATCCTTTGACCTTTCGTCGCCGCGAAAATGGCTTCATCCTCGGCGTTTGCAAGGCTGGTGCACCAATCGAGTGTCTCCGAAAGGCTATAGCCCTGGGCTTGTCCCCACTGCGAATTGAGCCATTTAGCTACAGTGTCGATGTGAGGTGACCCAGCTTTGATCTCTTCTATCTTTAAAGCCAAACCTCTATCCCTGAATTTCTCTTTTTAAGACAAAGCGACAAAATAATTTGAGCCTAACCCAATCTATAAGGGGCAAGAAAGAATGCAATTCAGTGTATTAGAGGCGAGGGATTGTGGGGCGGCACGTGCCCGCACTTCTCCTAGAGCACGTTTAATAATTTCCGAATCATTAAACGTGCTCTAAACCATTGTTGTCGCGCGCTTTGCGAGCGCAAAACCGCACACACTTTTGCTGAAAGCGCTCTAGATACAGCAGCAATAATGACAGACCTTCTGCGCCTCTATCGCCGCCATGGGCGCTACTTGCGGGACAATTCGGATCGCGATTCAAGCGCCCTAAAACCTTGAAGGCCGCAAACCGGTTCAGCGCAAGCTTCCTTATTGGTGCCGGACTACTCACGGCAGCGGCACGCCGAGCCCCTTAGAGCGCGATTGCACCAGGAATTTTGCGGTCACGTTATATAAGACCGCCTTCTGCCTTTAGGGTACCCTTGTAACAGCGCGCACGTAGTGCTTCACTTCACGGTCATAGAATCCAAGAAATCGGGCACAAAATACGGGGAGGAAATTTATATGCGTAAAACCCTTGCGAGCTTGGCCATGGCGGCGGCTCTAGTGGCTGGGCCAGCAGCGGCGGCGGAGGTTGTGCCGGGCTTGCTCTATAACCTTGGTGGCAAGTTCGACAAATCATTCAACGAGGCCGCATATACCGGTGCCGAAAACTTTAAGGCGAAAACCGGCATCGACTACATCGAGTTCGACCCAACTGCAGAGGCACAGCGCGAACAAGCGCTTCGCAGCATGGCGCAGCGCGGGGCCAATATCATCGTCGCTGTCTCCTTTGCGCAGACATCGGCCGTTGAAACCGTCTCAGCGGAATTTCCGGACGTAAAGTTCACCATCATCGATGGCGTTGTCGATGCACCCAACGTCCAGTCCGTGGTCTTTAAGGAACATGAAGGGTCTTTTCTCGTCGGCATGCTGGCAAGCCTCGTCTCCGAAAGCGGTAAGGTCGGCTTCATCGGTGGCATGGATATTCCCTTGATCCGCAGATTCGCTTGCGGATACGAGCAAGGGGCGAAGCACGGCAACGCGGATGCGGAGGTTTACGTCAACATGACCGGCAGTACGCCTGCTGCCTGGAATGATCCGACCAAGGGTGGCGAGCTTGCGCAAAGCCAGTTTGACCGCGGCGCGGACGTCGTTTTCGCGGCAGCGGGCGGAACAGGCGTTGGTGTCTATCAAGCAGCTGTCGATGCCGGAAAGCTCGCCATCGGCGTTGATTCCAACCAAAACCATCTGCACCCGGGGTCGATGCTGACCTCGATGGTAAAAAGGGTCGATGTCGCGGTCGAAGATGCCTTTGCCTCTGCGATGAACGGTACCTGGGAGCCGGGTTTCAAGGTTCTGGGTCTGGCCGAGGGCGGCGTGGGCTGGGCGCTTGACGATAACAACCGCTCATTAGTGAGCGCGGAGATGGAAACCGCGATCGAGCAGACGAAGAGCGAAATTATCGCGGGTAAGATCAACGTCGTAGACTACATGGCCGCTAGCGCTTGCGACTACTGAGCAAGTTCTTTTCAAATGAGTAATAAGAACGGCGGCGGCGCTTTTCCGAGCGTCGCCGCAC
>CAXMNO010000423.1:0-5031 GCA_964194655.1 uncultured Acidimicrobiia bacterium | reverse complement strand
GCGTTTGTTGTATTGGCATTCGTCATAAATCCGCGCTCCAAACTCACGTGTCACGCCGCAGCTTCATCGAGGTATTGCGCATAGCCGTTTTCTTCCAGCTCAAGCGCCAATTCCTTACCGCCGGAACGCACGATGCGACCGTGAGCGAGAACATGCACACGATCCGGCACGGTATAGTTTAGAAGCCGCTGGTAGTGCGTGATTATAAGGAAGGCCCTATCCGGCGCGCGCAGGATGTTCACGCCTTCTGCCACGATCTTCAGCGCATCGATGTCGAGCCCACTGTCAGTCTCATCAAGGATAGCAAGCGCAGGTTCCAATATGGCCATTTGCAGGGCCTCATTACGCTTCTTCTCTCCACCGGAAAAACCGACATTGACCGAGCGCTTCAGGAGGTCGTCCTTAACCCCCAGCTCCTTGGTTTTTGCCCGCATCATCTTTACGAATTGCAAGGCATCCAGTTCATCCTCGCCACGGTACTTGCGCACAGCATTCAAGGATTCCTTCATGAAGGTGGATGTCGCAACGCCCGGCACCTCGACAGGATATTGAAAGGCAAGGAAGACACCTTCACCAGCACGCTCCTCCGGTTTCAAATCAAGAAGGTTCTTACCTTTGTAAAGGACCTCACCGTCTGTAACTTCATAGCCCTCGCGCCCGGCCAGAACATAAGCAAGGGTGGATTTACCCGCACCATTCGGGCCCATGATCGCGTGGACCTCGCCGGTTTGAAGCGTGAGATCAATCCCGCGCAAGATCGGCTTGTCATCGACCGTGGCATGAAGGTTCTTAATTTCGAGAAGAGGAGCCATTTTAAAGCCTGTCTAATTCCTGTGTTGAATTGGCCATCTATGGGTCGGCAAATCAGCCGACGCTGCCTTCAAGTGATATGCTGACGAGTTTTTGAGCTTCCACCGCAAATTCCATAGGGAGTTGCTGTAGAACCTCGCGGCAGAATCCGTTCACGACCAGCCCGACGGCCGTTTCCTCATCCATGCCGCGCTGGCGGCAGTAGAAGAGCTGGTCCTCGCTAATCCGCGAAGTCGTAGCCTCGTGCTCAACAATCGCGCCACGGTTCTTGCTTTCGATGTAGGGAACGGTGTGGGCACTGCAGGTGTCACCGACGAGAAGAGAATCGCACTGGGTATAGTTCCGCGCACCCTCCGCCTTCGCGCCAATGCGAACCAGACCGCGATAAGTACTTTGCGACTTACCGGCCGAAATCCCCTTCGCAATGATGCGCGAACGTGTGTTCTTGCCCAGATGGATCATCTTGGTACCGGTATCGGCCTGCTGCATATTGTTGGTGATGGCGATCGAATAGAACTCACCAACCGAGTTGTCGCCCTGCAGAATGCAGCTTGGATATTTCCAAGTAATGGCAGAGCCGGTTTCCACCTGCGTCCAGGAGATTTTCGAATTCCTACCGCGGCAAGCCCCGCGCTTGGTCACGAAGTTGTAAATGCCACCGACGCCATTCTCGTCGCCGGGGTACCAGTTCTGCACGGTGGAGTATTTAATTTCAGCATCGTCCAGCGCCACCAACTCGACAACAGCGGCGTGCAGTTGGTTTTCATCACGCATGGGCGCGGTCCAGCCTTCCAGATAGCTGACATAAGCGCCTTCATCGGCGATCAGCAAAGTCCGCTCGAACTGTCCGGTGTTCTCAGCGTTGATGCGGAAATATGTCGAAAGTTCCATCGGGCAGCGCACACCCTTGGGCACATAGACGAAGGAGCCATCGGTGAAAACCGCGGAATTCAAGCAGGCGTGCTTGTTATCGCCCTGCGGCACGACGGACCCGAGGTACTTGCGAACCAAATCGGGGCAGCGCTTCACCGCCTCAGAAATTGGACAGAAGATGACGCCGACTTCCTCTAACTTGGCCTTAAAGGTCGTCGCGACAGATACGGAATCGAAAACCGCATCGACTGCGACACCAGTCAGCATTTCCTGCTCACGCAGCGGAATCCCCAGTTTCTCGTAAGTTTCGAGCAGCTTTGGATCGATTTCGTCCAAACTTTTGGGGCGGTCGTCATCGGACTTCGGCGCCGCATAATAGTAGGAATCTTGATAATCGATGGGCGGGAAGGAGACCTTGGCCCACTTAGGCTCTGGCATTTCCAGCCAACGGCGGTAAGCCTTCAAGCGCCATTCGAGCAGCCACTCCGGCTCATCTTTCTTAGCGGAAATGAAGCGGACGATATCTTCATTTAGGCCCTTAGGTGCCCAATCCATTTCGATATCGGTGACGAAACCCGCTTCATATTTGCGAGCCTGTAATTCGTCCAACCGTTCAATTGTCTCGACCGAGGCGGCCATCATTATCTCCGTTACAATAAATCACTAGAAGTATTTCTAAAACCACATCCAAATATTAGAGCAGTGGCACAGTTACAGTTACGTCTCTACTGCCGCGATGAAGTGGCAGCGGTATATGGGCGATGGCGATTTCTGCCAGGGTGACCCTATCCAAAGCCTCTTTGATTGCGGAATTCACGCGGTTCCAATGTCCGCGCATGGGGCATAGCGCTTCAACGCCACAAATTTCAGAGGTGCCTTCAACACAAGCTGTCAGAGCAATTGGACCTTCCAAAGCCTCAATGATATCCGAGACTGAAATATCCTCAGGCGCACGGCTTAAGTTATAGCCGCCTGCAGCCCCACGCTGTCCTTTGACCAGATCCGCCTTTGCAAGAATGTTCAAAATTTTGGAAACAGTCGGCGGCGGTACGGCACAATCGCGCGCAAGATCATTCGCATTTTTCAGCGCGCGCGGCTCCAATGCCATTTGCGACATCAAAACGACAGCGTAATCCGTTAGGCGATTGAGTTTAAACATCATTCGCAATCCTTACTATATAAGTAAGGATTTAATGCTATGAATTCAAATGAGAATCAAGGAAAAAAGACTAATACAGTCTGAATTCCATATGACTTGGATTGGAAGACACTACATCTTGTAAAAGTGGCGCCTTGTCAAGCCAGCAAGCTTTTGGTTGTCCAGTTATTGTTCCGGCAGGCGGGAAAAAATCACCGCGCAGATAAGACCAACCCCAGAAACGCCTGCCATAACGAAGTAGCCACTGCCACCCCAAGTCTCAAAAAGCATGCCCGAAAGGCTAAACAAAGGCGCCATCACCAAGCCGGCATGGATTGCAGTATAGAACGACAAGGCCGTGCCCGAAAACTCAGCGCCCGCGCGGCCTTGGATGTATCTCAGCGTTGCCAAGTGGGCACAGGCAAATGTCCCAGCATGTAAGGCTTGGGCCAGAAAGACGAACGGTAAGATCATCGTCGCTCCCAGCAACAACCAACGTACGATCCCCGAGACCGCCGCGATGAAAAAAAGGTGTGTTACACCTATTCGTGCCCCAAATCGGCCGATAAACATGAAAAGCAAGATTTCGGCCAAAACCGACGTCGTCCAAAGCCAAGCGATTATAGTCTCGCTTATGCCCTCACTCAGCCAGTGCAAGGTCGAAAAACCATAGTTGAAAGCGTGACTTCCCTGCAGGATTGACGAAACCGCAACGCAGGCGATGAACTTTGGATGGCGAAAGAGGCGAAGAACACGCCGCTGGGATGAGGGGAATGAAGTGGCATCAGGCCTGCTTGCAGATTTATCGCTCTTAACCGCGCTAGATATAACCGGCAAAATCATGCTTGCGATGAAAGCAACAGCTAGCGGCGGCAAAATAAAAACCAGGATAATTACCGTCCCCTTAAGTTCGACCAGGCGTCCAACTGCGATAGCCGCCGCGATAAACGCAACCGACCCCCAAAGGCGAATTCGCGGATAATCCAAGCCCCTTTCCATGGCGGATGAGACGGTATGTGCTTCAATTAAGGGCAAGGTCACAAAATAAGCGTTGAACGCTAACACCTGTAGAGCAAAGAGGATCCAACGGTCTTCGAAGGCAAGAAATCCGGAAAAAGCCATGAGTGCGACCGCTGTAAGGATCGCGAGCATCAAGCGGCGTTTGGCAAAATGGTCGTTCAGCCAACCGATCAAGGGCGTTGCAAAGATCCGTGCGAAAGATGCGGCTGCTAGGAAATCCGCGACCTCGGTTGGCGTGAAGCCGCGCCCCTTAAGATAAAGCGGCCAAAACGGACCCAAAACACCGAGAACCGCGAAAATTGCGGTGTAGAAAACTGCAAAACGCAGATAAAGCAGGGAACGAATCAATGCGAATCTCGACGCGGCTTAATAAAGGACACTAAATCGGCAACTCTGTTGTGTACTTGAGTTCGCGCAATGTAAATCCCGATGCGACTGATGCAACATAAGGATTGCGCAACAAGAACCGGGTGAGAAAGTCCTCATAGGTCTCCACATCCGCTACGCGAACCTTCAGCATATAGTCGTAAGCACCTGAAATAGAATAGCATTCCATTATCTCAGGGCGCTCATCCACAAGCTTCTGAAAGGCGCGCGTTGCTTCCTCGCTATGGCTGGTCAAAGTGATATTTGCGATCACACAGACCTTTAGATCGACCTTCGCAGGATCGATAAGGGCGACACGGCGCACAATAAGCCCTTGGCGCTCAAATTCCTGGATTTTACGCCAAAGCGTACTTTGAGAAACGGCAAGGCGTTCCGCCAACGTTTGCAGTGAGGCCGTCGTGTCCCTTTGCAGCTCTCGAAGTATGGCACGATCTTTTGAGATGATAAATTTTCCCAAAATTTTAGATAATTTAGAAAAATACTAGTCAATTATAAGTGAATATTCAATGAAATAGAAAACTAATTTCACATTAAAGGAGATATTATTTCAATATCGGGTACTGGGGCGGTAAATTGATCATCCGTTTATTCTGGAAACCGAAAATGGGTAAAACGGCAAGCTATAAATCCAAGATACCGGACAGCTCGGGTTTAATTCCCTATAGCGATGAGGAAAACGCCGTATGGCGCGAGTTGCGGCAACGTCAAGAAAGGCTGCTGCCGGGTCGTGTGTGCGAAGAATACCTGGAGGGGCTCGAAAAACTGGCTTTACCACGCCGGCAAGTGCCACAGCTCCGGGACGT
>CAXMNO010000422.1:0-1790 GCA_964194655.1 uncultured Acidimicrobiia bacterium | reverse complement strand
GATTTGCACCTCGGTAAACCACGTCGTATGCCACGGTATTCCGAGCGCCGATAAGCGCTTAAGCGAAGGTGATATCATCAATATTGATGTGACTGTTATCGTCGATGGCTGGCATGGCGATACGAGCCGTATGTTCTTTGTCGGTAAGCCGGCAATCAAAGCCAAGCGGCTGGTCGAAACGACCTATGATTCAATGATGCGCGGTATTGAAGTGGTGAAACCAGGGGCACACCTCGGTGATATCGGCCACGCGATACAAGTCTATGCGGAGGAGCAGCGCTTTTCAGTTGTGCGCGACTTCTGTGGCCATGGCTTGGGCCGCGTTTTCCATGATGCCCCCAGCGTCTTGCACTATGGCGAGCCGGGAACGGGCCCAGTTTTGCGCGAAGGCATGTTCTTCACCATTGAACCCATGATCAACGCTGGCAAGTATCACGTAAAAATCCTTCGCGACGGCTGGACCGCCGTGACACGCGACGCAAAGCTCTCAGCGCAGTTCGAGCATTCTATCGGTGTTACGGCAACCGCCTACGAAATCTTTACACTCTCGCCAAAGGGCTGGTACGCACCGCCTTACGAGGCCTAAGACCTATCTCACCACCCAATCTCAACAAATGTCGGCGGAACCGAAAAGTATGTCTGAAAAGCCGCATTACCACGGGCACCGCGAAAGACTTCGACGCCGGGTCATAGAGCGTGGCGCCCAATCGCTAAGCGATTACGAATTGCTCGAATTCGCTCTCTTCAGCTCCATACCTCGTGGCGATGTAAAGCCATTGGCTAAGGCACTGCTGCAAGAATTCAAATCCATATCGGGTGTCCTCGCAGCCGGGGGTGAAGAATTGCTGAAGTTCCCAGGTTTGGGCGAAAATAGCGTGGCAATCCTTATGGTCGTGCAGGAAATTGCAGGCCGCACGGCACTAGAAGACATACGTGAATCAACCATCATTACGAAGTGGGACAAGCTTTTGTCCTATTGCCGCATAAAGATGGGGCAGGAAAAGGTCGAGCAGTTCCGCCTTCTATTTCTGGATAAGAAGAACCGGTTGATTGCCGATGAACTTCAGCAAAAGGGCACAGTCGACCACGCGCCGGTTTATGTCCGCGAGGTTGTGAAAAGAGCCCTGCACCATGAGGCAACGGCTGTCATTCTCGTCCACAACCATCCCTCCGGCGACCCAACGCCCTCGCAAGCGGACGTCGAGATGACGCGTGAGATCCAGTCAGCTTTGAAAGCAGTTGACGTTAACGTCCACGATCACGTCATCATCGCGCGCAAGGGCCACACAAGCTTTAAGTCTCTCGGACTAATTTAGCGGTGGACCGGCCGCCCTATCCAGCAGCAGCTTTTAGATTCGGTTCGCGCAATTCCGTCTCGGATACGACGCGATTACGGCCAGTCTCCTTGCCTTGATAAAGGCCTTCGTCAGCCCGCTGTATCAGATCGGAAAGCGGCTCTCCCGACCGGTAACGGGCGACGCCAATCGAGAGCGTCACACAGCCGTAGCTCGCCCCGCTCTTGGAATTCTTCAACTCTTTCTTGGCTAACTTCTCACGAATCTGATTGGCGACGATAACAGCGTTTTCCAGCTCTGTTTCCGGGAAGATTATGGCGAATTCCTCACCGCCATAGCGCGCTGGCAGATCGGCGCCTTTGACGGCATCTTTCAAATTCCGTGCAACAACCTTCAATACAGAATCGCCAATCCGGTGCCCATAGTTATCATTGAAGGCTTTGAAGTGATCGATATCTGCGAGCAAAAGGCAAAGGGTCGTCTCCTCTTCCAGCG
>CAXMNO010000421.1:0-10379 GCA_964194655.1 uncultured Acidimicrobiia bacterium | reverse complement strand
GTTCTAATTTTAAGTCCAAAAAACTATGTAAGTGGATTGTCGCCCAGGAGAGTGCTTGAGAGGGTTGGGGAATGCGCGGTGCCAGTTGGCCTATAAGCCGGGTTCTGTTCACCTGCGGGCGCCGCGCCGCCTGCAAGGTTCGATAGTCATTCATCTGGGACGTTCGTTACCGAACGCCTCTCGCGACCGACCCGGACGACGATGCGAAAACCCATCTGACCAACTACACCGAAGTATAGAGAGCCTGCCGTCCCTACTTGGTCTTGCTCCGGGTGGGGTTTACCGTGCCGTCCCCGTTACCGGGGGCGCGGTGCGCTCTTACCGCACCCTTTCACCCTTACCCAGCCGTGCCGTGCCGAGGCATGGAAGGCTGGGCGGTTTGCTTTCTGTGGCACTTTCCCTAGGGTTACCCCCGCCGGGCGTTACCCGGCACCCTGTTTCCGTGGAGCCCGGACTTTCCTCCCCACTCCCCAAAAGGGAGCAAGGCGACCATCCAGCCAACTGGCAGAAGTAGAGCTAAGCTCCGCGGTCCAATAGGTCAAGGGCGGATAAAAGGCCATGCAGGCGCGCTGCCGTTTCCTGGTCCAGCAGCCCATCTACCAGGTTTGGACGAAAGCGGCGCTGGAAGGCAGTGATGAGTTGCTTTTCACTTGCCATCCCCACGCCATAGCCAAAGCGCTTGAGGCCAGCAAAGAACGCCGCCCGGTCGAGGTTGCTCTCAATCGAGCCAGGCCAAAGGCCGATACCCGCGCCGGCCAAGCTTTCCCAGTCGAAAAGCTCGCCCGGATCTTCTTTGCGCGCGGGCGCCACATCGCTGTGACCGAGGACCCGATTGGCGGGAATGGCATGGCGCGCCAAGATTTCGCGGCCCAGCGCCACCAAGCTTTCCATTTGGGCTTCTGGAAAATCGCGATAGCCGAATTCGTGCCCCGGATTGACTAACTCGATTCCAATCGAGCAGGCATTGATGTCGTTTTCCCCCGCCCAGTGCGCGCGGCCCGCGTGCCAGGCGCGCTTATCTTCCGCGACGAGGCGGAAGACGTGGCCATCTTCCTCGATCAAGTAGTGCGCGCCGACCTTGGCCTTTTCATCGCAGAGCCGCTCAAGTGCGACCTCCCCACTTTCCATGCCCGTATAGTGAAGAAGGAGAATATCGATCGCCCGCCCACACCGGTCATCGAAGTTGGGCGAGGGTCTTTCGGTTATTTTGAGCTGAGAGTCAGTCATCTTTCGTTATTTGGCGCTGGTGCAAGGTTGCCTGTCAATAAAGGCTACCTCTGGCTGAGGCTTTCTTTTAGCTCTTCTAGTTCAAGCCAGCGTTCTTCTGCGCGGGCGAGTTCTGCTTCTTGCCGCGCCAGTTGGTTGGTTGCTTCCTCGAAACCTTTCGGGTCGCGGCTATAGAAATCAGCCTGGTCAAGCTTTTTGGAAAGCGTGCTGGTGGATTCTTCCAGCTTGGCAATGCTTGCAGGTAGAGAGTCGAGCTCGCGTTGATCTTTGTAGCTGAGTTTGCCCTGCTTTTTCGGCGCGCCGTTTTTTGGACGTGTTGTCTTGGTCGATTTGGCCGCGGTTTTGTCGGCTTCATCAGATTTTCGCTGGCGCAAATAGTCATAGTAACCGCCTGCGTATTCTTGCGCTTTGCCATCACCTTCGAGTGCTATGACGCTTGTTGCCAGGCGATCGAGAAAGTCGCGATCATGGCTCACCAGGATTAAGGTTCCAGCGAAGCGGTCCAGCATTTCCTCCAAAAGATCCAGCGTTTCCATATCTAGGTCGTTGGTTGGTTCGTCCAACACGACCAAGTTTGTGGGCTTTGCCAAGAGCCGGGCGAGGAGGAGGCGCGCGCGCTCCCCACCCGAAAGCGACTTGACCGGTTGGCGGGCTTGGCTTTCGTCAAAGAGAAAATCGCGTAGGTAGGAAACGACGTGGCGTTGACGCCCTTCGACCAGGATTGAATCGCCGCCATCCGGGGCCAGCGTTTCCCAAAGTGTCGCCTCCCCATCCAAGGTTTCGCGCTGCTGATCGTAATAGAGTGGCTCTACAGTTGCGCCGAGCCGCACTTTTCCGGCATCAGGCGTCCGCGTGCCGATCAAGGTGCGGACGAGGGTCGTCTTACCCGAGCCGTTAGACCCGATAATGCCGATCCGATCCCCGCGCTTTACCCGGGTTGAAAAGTCGCTAAAGAGCACTCGCTGCCCATTCGTGTCTAGGGCAGGAACGCTCGCGGAGATGCCATCAGCTTCAATAACGAGATCGCCGCTTTTTCCCGCATCGCTGATGGCGAGCTTGGCGCTTCCAGGTGCGCGCAGCCACTCAGCACGTTCCTTGCGTAACGTTTGGAGCCGTGACAATCGTCCTTGATTACGCTTGCGCCGTGCGGTGACGCCACGCGATAGCCATTTTTCCTCGCGGTGAATGCGTCGTTCCAGCTTATGGCGGGCGTCATCTTCTTCTGCCAGAAGTGTTTCAGACCAAGCTTCGAATTCGGAAATCGGTTTATCCAGGCGGCGCACCCGCCCCCGATCCAGCCACAAGGTGACCCGTGCCAAGCGCAAAAGGAAGGCCCGGTCATGGCTGATGATGACAAGCCCCCCTCGAAAACGGGCAAGCTCGTCTTCCAACCACTCGATTGTCGCGATATCGAGATGGTTGGTCGGTTCATCCATCAAAAGGACATCTGGCCGCGTCACGAGTGCGCGTGCTATGGCGACCCTTCTTGCCTCCCCACCTGAAAGTCCTTCAAGTTGCCTGCTGCCGTCAAGATTGAGCACGGCCAGCACGCCGGGAATTTCGTGGTGGCGCTCATCTTCTTCGCCGCCAAGGCTGCCGGCGACGTGTTCTGTAATGGTTACATCGGTCCGCCAATTTGGGTCCTCAGCCTCAGGGTTCTGGGGCAGGTATGAGACACGGGTTCCAGGCTGTAGGAAGAACTCGCCGCGATCCAGCTCATGAATACCAGCCAAGACCTTCAGTAGTGTGGACTTGCCGCTGCCATTTCGCCCCACGAGGCAGGCGCGCTCCCCCTTGGCCAGCGCAAGCGAAAGCTTGTCGAAAAGGGGCTTCCCTCCAAAAGCAAGGGCTGCCTCGCGCAAAGCAATAATTGGTGGGGGCATAGCTCTAAGAGGTTTTCCTTAAGCGGCGAATATCATCGTAGGCCGCATTTATGCGCGACAGCTTATCGTTGGCCATTTCGACAAATTCAGCGGGCATTCCCTGAGCAACCAGGCGGTCGGGGTGGTTTTCCTTAACGAGAGCGCGGTGGGCTGCCTTGATCGTCGCATCGCTGTCTTCGCGCGAAACGCCCAGCATATTGAAAGGATCGCTTGCCCCCGAAGGCAGGTTTGCCGCGCGAATACGGTCCCAGGAAGCCGCATTGAAGCCGAAGATGTCAGCCACGGCCTCAAGATATTCAAGCTCGTCTTCCGTGACTTGGCCGTCTGCGCGCGCGATGTGGAAAAGGCCTTCCAGAAGTTCCTCCAGCACGGCTGGGTTTTCGCGGAACATGCGGCTGATTTGCGCTGCATAAGCTTCAAATCCAGCGACATCCTGGCGCGCTTGATTGAAGACGCGGCCAACATTCTTCATCTCGTCCGGCGGGATGTGAAAGACTTGCTTAAAGGCGTCGATCTCCTCGCGGGTCACCGTGCCGTCGGCCTTGGCCATCTTCGCGCCAAGGACAATGACAGCAATCGTGAAGGCTACCTGCTTATTGGCATTGGGCGCATCATCGCCGCTGCTGCGCAGGTGATCGACGGCGTGTCCTGCAAGGGCACCGACCAAGGCGCCAATCGGCCCGCCGATGGCAAAGCCGCCGACGCCGCCCAATATTTTGCCCCAAACGCTCATAACCAGACACTCATGCCAAGCCTTCGCCCATTTTTTAGAAAGGAGATTAGAGTTGCGATCTTTCTACAAGGGCGCTGGGCGCTTGGCCAGGGCGAAGAAGTCTCCCTTACGCTCACGATTACTTGCGATCCGAATGGCCGAGGCTCATTTCCGGTGCAATGCTATCGCGAAGGCGTTGCTTTATCTCCTTCGCCTCGGGAAAGTGGCCTTCAATTTTGCGGTCCCAGAGAATTGTATCTTCTGTGTTTTCGCCCTTCACCTGGATTATGAAAACACCGCCATGGCCTGGGCAAAGTGAGACGCTGGCCAGTTCGTCCTTAAAGGTGGATAGAAGTTCTTGTGCCAGCCAAGCCGCGCGTAAAAGAAAGCCGCAGCCCGTGCAATACTCGATCTCGACGCGTGCCTTTTCAGTCATGCCAGTTAGGATTCAAAGGGTGTGTAGCGCCCGAAGCCTGGAAATTTGATCGCAAGATCAATGGGGTCGAGGCCGATAGAAAGACCGAGGATATTGATCTCCAACCCCTCTTCGGCTGCAAACATGATGCCTGCCAGCCCAAAGAAGGAGACTTGCCAACCCGTACCGCTGGGGCTGCTATCGATGAATTTATCGCCAATGTAATCCTTGCCGATTGCTGTCGGAGGTAAATCCAATTTCAACTCCGGTAAGGCGCGGCCCATGAAGGCTGTAAAGGTGTTGGAATTCGGGCCCGGCCAAGTGAGGTACTGGTCGTGGTAGGGATATTCGGCCGCCGCCTTTTCCAAACGGTCGATCATGCCCTCAACTTCGGGGCCGCGAATTTCGCCGATGACCTCGGGTTCATTCCCGTACCAGCGCCTATCAGGTGGGCCGCCGCGCTTAACAAGCGAAGTACCAAGGCGATGTAAATTCCATCCGATCACCTCATAGGTAACAAAGCTGGGTGCATCTTGACGCTTAACCGAAATCCATGTGTGAACCGCAAATGCGCCGCGCCAATTATAGGTGCGCGCGCCATAAACCTGAATAATAGCTTCCGCCGTCGTGGCGGGGTCGGGGGCGGTCCCCATGGCTTCATTGCTGGCATTACGCCAATCGCGATCGAACGTGACCGAGCCGGTTAGGAACATGAGAAGCGGGCCGGTCAAGAGCAGCAGCAATAAAGCGGAAAAGGTATGGCCGACTTTGTAAACGAGATCCATCTTATATCTCTAACCAGTGAGAGGCGGCTTCGCCAAGGAAAGTCTTTGTGAACGAACGTGTGAAGGACCTGCTGAAACAAACGAGGCCAATAGGATACTAGGCGAGTATTTAGGAATTCTATATCGCAAAAGCAATATGCCGCTTTCTTCGTCCCCTCATGTGATTGGCTGGAGTTCAAGGGGCAATGCGGAAATCCACGCGGGCGGCCTATCGTAATAGCTGGTAGCGAGCGAGGCTTTCGTTCGGCCAATGGGCATTTCGGTCATAGTACTCGGGGACAGCGGGGATATCCGGGGAGAGCGTGACCCAGGGCTGCTTTGAGCTGGTGAAGATATGAATATCCGGCGGCAAATGGTCGGGCTCATCCAATGTGCCAACACGAAGAAAGGCAAGCACATTGCCAGCGCCTGCATAGTGGCTCCACAACGCAATGCGGCACGTCGGACAGCGCACAATCTGTTGGCCCTTGCCGCTGTTGGTGGGACTATTCACGATCTCAGGGGCGCCATCCAATAATTGAATTCGCTCCGTCTCGACCATGGCGTTGAGGGCAAAGGCAGCGCCCGTTTCGCGCTGGCACCAGCGGCAGTGGCAGCAATGAACGAATAGTGGTTCGCCCGTTAGGCGGTAGCGCACCGCGCGGCACGTGCAACCGCCTTCTCTTCCATCCGTGTGCAGCTCAACCATATCGGCCCCTTGGGATCCACGGGTCTGCGATATTAGCACCACCGGCACTAAAGGTCCCGTCGCGTCGGAGAGGTTTCGGCGCGCGCATCACTGGGGCGGTTAAATGGGTGCTTTAAGATTCTATTTTTATCTTTCGTGTCTCTTGAACCGCCTCGGGCCGTTTGCCGATTTCAATCGATAGGACGCCCTTATCGAAGTGCGCCTTGATCTTTTCTCCATCTGCACTTTCTGGCAGTCGGACGGCACGCTCGAACTTGCCGTAGCGGCGTTCCATCACCCGGACGTTGTCTTTTTCGGTCTTCTTCTCGAACGTCTTTTCACCCTTCACCGTTAGCATACCCTCGCGGTAGGAGAGCTCGACGTTCTCTATGTCCATGCCTGGAAGTTCAACGGCGATCGTGATGGACTGATCGTTCTCCGTCATATCCAATTCTGGAACATGCTCATCTGTGCTTGTGTGATGCATGAAGCCAAAGCGCGGCAAGGTCACCCAATCGGGCCGGGAGAAATGAGCCATGCTCCAAAGGCGGTCCATGTCGGATCTTAACTTCGTCAAGGGTTCAAGAGACGGTGTTTCAGGGGTTTCTTTGCTTTGCTCGGACGACTGCGGTTCCGTCATGGTTGTATTCCTTTCCAAAGTCCAATGCTCGGTAACGCAACATTCTAATATGATAGCGTATTTTGCGGCGTTCGGTATTTATTTCAGTCAAACGCGAACGCGATAGAGGAAACGTGTGATCGTCCCGTCCTCGGCACCAGGAAGGAATTCCTCCTCAGCCTCTTTAATCAAGCTTGCGGCGATGAAGCCGTTGCCTTCTGCTTCAAAGGCGCTTTGGAGTTCACGCGCGGATTCCCAGGTGCGCTGCCAAAAGGCGTTGTTTGGGGCGGTATAATCGATGGCCTCAAAGGGCAGCTCTAGCTTTTTCAGCGCCTGTCCGAGGCCGCTATTCTCCGCTTCGAGAATTTCCGGCGGGTCGCCCTCATCGCGGTACTGCAACATAAAGATCGCCAATTGCCCACCTGGCTTTATAGCCCGCAGAATTTGCGAGATTGTGTCTGGCAAATCGCTCACCCAATAGAGTGTGTCCAGCGAGACGGCGGCATCGAAGCTCCTTTCTGGTAAGTCGAGCGCGTTCATGTCGCCTTGGACGAATGTCAGGCGGGAACGCTTTTCGGCCGAACGTTCGTTTGCAACAGCTATGGCTGAAGCTGAATAGTCGAGGCCCAAAACCTCGGCCTCGGTCACGTCGGAAATGTATTCTGCTATAGATCCAATGCCACACCCCAGATCCAATACCCGGTCGCCGGGCTGCAGGTCCAGGCGTGACAGCATATCTTGGAGAGCGGCCATATCGACCATGCCGTCCTGGCAGAGGTCTTTACCAAAAACCCGCTCACAGTGGCGGGTGTGGGCCTCGCTCGCAAAGGCGGCGGTCCAGAATTTTTGATAATAATACCAGAATCGATCCGGGCGTTCGGCGTAGTAATCTCGCGCAAGCGGGCGGCCATCTTCGCTCAGGCGGTAAGATGTGCTATCTCCCTCAACAAGGTGCTTATCGATGAGGCTTTCAAAGGCACCATTCCAATCTTCTTGAAAGATCCAATAGCGCTTGCCCCCTTCTTCCAGGGAGACCTTGTCGCTCGGCTTATTTTCGGTTTCGGCTTTATGGAGACTGGCAAGCACCTGGATTTCGGCTTCGGTGAGGGGCATTTTGGCGACTCCTCAATGGTGCTGTTAAGTGGAGAACGCACTCCCCCGGTTAGCTATGGCTCGATTAAAGTCGAACCACCACCGCTCACACGAGTTTGGCGCATCAAACGCCGATAACGATCCGCGTCATAGCCCGTCCCGCGGTGCAGCAAGCAGCGGTTATCCCAAATGACCAAGTCGCCCATCTGCCAGCGGTGGCTGTAGATATCTTGCGCGCGTGTAGCCTCCTCAAGAAGCCCGTCCAAAAGCGCGCGACTTTCCTGTTCGTCCCATCCGACAACCGTTTTCGCGTGCGAGCCGATATAGATGTTCTTCTCCCCGGTTCCAGGATTGCGACGCACGAGTTTTTGCCGGACAGGAGGAAGGGAGACCGCGTGTGATGGCGTCACCGCATCAGGTGCGATTTTGGTTCTGGAATAGACATAGTCGTGGATCGCGATGAGCGGGTCGATGTTTGCTTTGACTGGCTCTTCAAGCCGTTTGTAGGCGGCTCTGCAGCTAACGAACTGCGTCTCGCCCCCCTCATCAGGGACTTCATAGGCGCACATGATGGAAACGTAGCTCGGCACCTCGCGAAATGAGGAGTCGGTGTGCCACATATTGTTCCCAGTCTGAAAAACCGTTCTTTTGTCGTTATTGCCGAATTTTTTGCCATCGGGCTTTGCGTTGCCGATGGTTCCGAAGTAGTCGACTTTGCCCTCCTGGCCTAATTTCACGTGCTCGATTTCCGGCTCGCCAAGGGATTTGGTAAGCGCCAATTGCTTTTGATCATCGAAGGTTTGGCCCGGAAAATGGAGGAGCGAGTAGCGATCGATGAGGGTCTTCAATTCCCCCACGTGATCCTGGGACAAGGGCTCGCCTAGGTCGAAGCCGGTTACCAGGGCGCCAAAATCAGGATGCAGGTGCTCGGTTTTCATGTTGGGCATCATAAGCTGAGACGAAGCTGCTGTCATAGCCATCTCGTCGAGTTTGCACTTTCTCTTTATCCGCCTCATCACACTGGCTATCGTCGCAGAGAAAAATTTTGAGATGGGGACAGGAGGCGAGGTTTGAGTTCTTACGCAAAGCGGCCCTATTGGTGGGATGATGCAGGACTGCCAGGGGCTTTGCAGGCCGACGGGCCAGAAGATCTGCCTGAGCGCACTTCGACCCTAATCGTCGGCGCTGGCTATAGCGGTCTATCAGCCGCGCTCACACTTGCCCGTGCGGGGCGCGAGGTCTTGGTCGTCGATAGCGATGCGATCGGATTTGGCTGTTCGTCACGCAACGGGGGCTTAATCGGCCCGTCGTTTCACAAACTGGGGATTTCCGGCCTCAAGGCGGCCTACGGCGAGGGTATAGCGCAGGCTATTTTGCAGGAGTCGATGGAAACACTCGGCTATCTAAAATCCTTTTTGGCCGAGGAAGGCATCGACTGCGGTCTTCAAGTCAATGGCCGCTTTCGTGGTGCCGTCAGGCCAGAGGCTTATGAGGCCATGGCCCGCGAGGCCGAGGGATTGGCTAAGTCTGTTGGCCTTCGTTTCGAGGTGGTGCCACGCGCCGAACAACGCGCGGAAATTGGCAGCGATCACTATCATGGTGGCGTCGTCTATCCCGATGATGGGCATCTTCAGCCCGCGCGCTACTTGGTGGGGCTGGCGGGCAGGGTGCGCGAAGCAGGGGCGAGACTGATCGCACCCGCGCGGGTGACATCCATTCAACGCGAAGCCAAATCATTCGAGGTCGAAGTTGCCGGGCGCCGCGTTATCGCAGACCAAGTGCTCATTGCGACCAACGGCTATAGCGGCCCGGAGCTGCCTTTTTTCCAGCGCCGGGTGGTGCCTATACGTTCTGCTATTATTGCAACAGAACCGCTAAGCGATGATGTGGCGAAAGGCCTCTCGCCCAAGGGACGCGGGTTTGGCGAATCCTCGCGCCTTGTTCTCTATTATCGACCCTCACCAGATGGAAAGCGCATGGTTTTTGGTGGCAGGGCTTTTGATTTGGCTGATAGACCGGATCGCTATGTCCCTGATTTGCGCAGGCTTATGGTGCGGGTTTTCCCACAGCTTAGCGATGCCGCCATCACCCATGCCTGGTCGGGGACCGTTGCCTACACCTTCGATCATGCGCCTCATCTGGGCTGTCACGACGGTCTTCATTATGTGATGGGCTATTGCGGCTCAGGTGTCGGGCGGGCGAGCTACTTTGGGCGCAAAATCGCACTCCAAATGCTGGGGAAGGGCGAAGGGAAAACCGCACTCGACGCGTTGGCGTTCCCAACTAAACCGCTATACCGCGGCACACCTTGGTTTTTGCCCATCATCTTGCGCTGGCATTCTCTCGCCGACCGGCTGGGCTACTAGCTTCATGTGATGTCTAAATCGATACTCTAGGTCGCGGTCAAGCAGCCAGTGCGAAGCCATTGCGCTGCGCAATGCTCTCAATACGCTCCTCGATCATGCTCTCACATTCGAGCATTGTCACGAAGAGGGTGAAATCAGACCCAAGCTCGGCCATCAGCGCATCCAGCGCAGCGGCGCGCAAAAGCTTAACGTTGGATTGGGGCGCCGCCCCCTGAAATTCACTATTTTCCATCTTGTTCGGCCTTTCCTGACGATTTTCTTTATTTCGTCTCGTTGATTGTCTTTTGAGGGGAAAGCGCTCGTGATCAAGAGCATCTCTCCGCCGGCGGGACATCGTTTAAACCTGTTATTGCGGTGCAGCAAGGAGCTTCGTCGCAAAGCAGCCATGCATTAAGCGAAAGGCTGTTGGCATGGATGCTGAAATTTCACCCTTTCAAAGGTTACCTTGATGTCGAACGTGTCACCGTTGACAGCACGGCTGTCGCCATAAAATGGGCTCCATCATTACGTGATCCTCCCAAAGTTCGATCTTAAAAAACTATATGATAAATAGAAAAATATAACCAGTAGAAAACAGAACAAAAAGCAAACAAAAATAAATAAAATAAACGAA
>CAXMNO010000420.1:0-3283 GCA_964194655.1 uncultured Acidimicrobiia bacterium | reverse complement strand
GATAAGGCCATCGGCATCTTCAGGAAAAATGCCACCTTTTTGGGGCTCTTCGCCGGTGTTTACTTGTATAAAGCAAACTGGCCTTTTGCCTCTATGCTCCATCTCCTTTGCGAGGGCTTTGGCAAGCTTTGGCCTATCAATGCTTTCAATAACGTCGAAAAGTTCGACTGCTTGCCCTGCCTTGTTGGTTTGAAGTGGCCCGATGAGGTGAAGGCATAGGTCAGGATATTGTGCCTTTAAGTCAGGGAATTTTTGCTGCGCCTCTTGAACGCGGTTTTCACCGAAAACCCTCTGCCCGGCTAAGAGCGCCTCGCGGATATTTTCCTGTCCGTGGATTTTGCCGACTGCGACAAGTGTAACGGAAGTTGAATTGCGGCCGGCAGCCTTTGCGGCGTTGGCTATATTTTTTTCGACGGCCCGAAGCCGGGTTGCAAGTTCGCTCATTACTTCACCGATTTTCTTATTGGCCGACACCTTGGTAAGAAAAGACCTTGCTTTCCCCGTCAAGCACTAGAGCACGTTTAGTAAATTCTGAATCACTAAATGTGCTCTAAACTATTGTTGTCGCGCGCTTTGCGAGCGCAAAACCGCACACACTTTTGCTGAAAGCGCTCTAGATCTAAGCGTTGATAGCGCTTTGGCAAAAAGACCGCAATCAAGACTAACAGCAACGCGCGGATAAGGAAGCCCTCGGTGGTGTTCGATCCTCATCAGTGAGAACCGCTACAATGCGGCAAGGCATTGTCCGCAGTCGTGATCCGGGTTATTGATCCCGGTCTCGCGAAAAGCTGCCGGTAGGGGAGGTATCGAAGAGCTATGGCCTTTAGTATTGAGGAGGAAGAAGAAGGCTATGTAAGGGATACGGTGTTCCAATCCGGCTATACCAAGTACCTGCAGCCTGCCTTGCTTTCTTATGTCGCTGCCAGCCAGGGATACCTTCCGCCCGATCCCAAGGGGCCCTTCAGCTATCTGGAATTGGGTTGTGGAAGTGGTGTGACCCTAAACGTTTTGGCGGCGGCCAACCCGGAATGCAGTTTTGTGGGGATCGATTTCAATAAAGCCCACATCGAAATTGCGCGTGGCGATGCGAAGGACGGCGGGCTTCAAAACGTAACCTATATCGAGGGTGCTTTTGAAGAAATCGGCATCTCAGAGCTTCCCCTTTTCGACTATATGGTTATTCATGGCGCTTATTCCTGGCTGCATCCAGCCGCCGTTGGAGCCGTTCACGAAACGATCGCGAAAAAGCTTCGCCCCGGCGGGATTTTTTTCGTGGATTACCTATATGCGCCCCAGGCAATCCCGACTTCTCCTCTTTGGCATCTCTTGCGGGAGGTCACCAAAAAAAACGAGGGTGAAAGCGAGAAGCGCGTTGCCGAGGGGATGGAGGTGCTAAGGCGCCTTCATGAGGCCGGCGGCGGCTACATTGCAAACAACCCCTCGGCCAAACGTGTAATCACGCGAAACTTGAAGCGGATTGACGAAGGAGACTTGGGCGTTTTCTCCCACCTTGCCCATCACGCCATGGCCGACCATCAAACCACCAGATACTTCCCTGAGTTTCGTCTCGAGATGGCGTCTCTCGGCTTGGCCTTTGCGGGAAGTACGGAAACAAAGCGTAACGACCCAATCCTCTGCCTACCCCCAGATCTGCGAAAGCTTTGCAATGAACTTGGGGATCTGGATAGCGTGGAGTTGATAAAGGACTTTTTCATTACAGACATGCAGCGCAAGGATGTTTTCATCAAGGCTAGGAAGCGCGATCAGGCGAAAGCTAGCGAATATTTGCGCAAGCAGCTGTTCCTTTTTTCTATGCACCCGTCCAAAACGGCCCTGGCCAAATGGGATGAGGAGCTCAACGATGAGAAAAAGGCCGTCTTGCGTTATGGCCCCATCGTGCGGGAAGTCTTACTTGCCCTCGACCGTCACGAGACGTCTTTCGCAGGTTTGGAGACCTTGGCCAAAAGCAAAGGCTGGGGCCTGCCGGCGCTAGTCAGAGCAATTAATATTCTTCTGACAAGGCCTGGAATTCACATTTGCTGCCGCCAGCCCCGAGCGCCATCAAGTTTCCCGCCCAATGTTGCAATTGATGCCATGGCCTTTAATAGGAACACCACTGAAAGAAAAGAAACTCATGGGCGCCACCGGCCGTTTTTGGCGTCGCTTGTGACGGGTGGCGGCCTTTTCGTAGGTGGGGCCCAGGGCCTTCTCGTGCGCGAGATGATGGAGCAAGGGCGGTGCGGCATTGATCATGCCGGTATTTCCCGCTTGCGTGCCGCGCTGGAAGATCAAAGCCAAGAGACCCGAATCGAGGCAGAAAAACAAAAAGATGCGCAGCTGGAGAAGATTTTTCGCGTCGTCCATCAAGGACTATTGCCGCGCTTATCCGCCCTTTGCGTGTTGGAGCCGGGATAACCGTAAAATAAAAGAAAGGGGCTGGAAATCCAGCCCCTTTCAAACACCGTTTGGTGTAACGAAGTGAAGATTAGAAACCCATCTTCAAACCGAGAATGCCACCGAAACCATCGGAGTCATTACCAGATTCCTCGTCCCATTCGACGTAGAGCAAGGAGAAGCTAGCTGTGATGCCAGGGCCGACCGAGTAGGCAACGGCAGCTTGCAACGCATCCAGTTCGTCTTCATCACCGATCGCAGCAGAGCCTTCGACTTCACTGTGGAAGCCAGTGAGACCAACCGACCAAGGACCGGTCGAATAGCTAGCACCGACATCGTAGCCCATGCCATCGGTCGAACGCGCGCTGTCTTCGATCGCGACCGAGCCACCGACCGTGAAGCCGGAGAAGCCGAGGTTCACACCGGCTGACCACTGCTCAGGATCTTGCGCTCCCGAGGGAGCATCGGCCCGGCGATAACCACCGGCAATCGCAATGTCGAAGCCATCGAAGGATTCGACGAAGTTCGCACCGAGGGAGAACAGGTCATGCAATTCGCTGTTCTGATCGGCTTGAACTGGTGAGTTCTTACCTTCACCATCGATCTGAGACACAGGCACGTAACCCACACCGATCTGGAAGCCCGAGAACCGCGGCGAGTAGTACTGGATGCCGGAGTCATCGTTGCCCAGGTCAACGTAGGTTGAAAGTTGCGGCGTCCGGAAGCCTACCGTCGAAGCCGTAACAGTGGTGAGCGTAGTACCCGTCATCGTAATACCGCCGGCGGTGGTTGTGGTAACGGTGGTGGTGGCACTTGCGTTCTGTGGCGGTGGTACGAAGTTCGTGATCCAACCTGAGTTCAACGGAACACCAACATTCGGTGCGGCGTA
>CAXMNO010000419.1:0-2729 GCA_964194655.1 uncultured Acidimicrobiia bacterium | reverse complement strand
CACTTCTCCAAGGTGGCAAGAATTTTGCCGCGGTCGCCGGGGAGGTTTCAGGCAGCGCACCTGTCAGCCTTGGGACAAGTGATGGTGCTGGCCTACTTCCTACACTGAGAGAGGCTGCCTTCGCGATTAGCGAAAGTGGCAGCGTTAGCCCACCGACTGAGAGCCCGCTGGGCTGGCACCTGTTGCATGTGACAGAGATATTGCCAGCGAAAGAAGCTCAATTGTCCGACCACAAGGAAGCTTTGAGAGTGCAGTTGGCAGAGCGTGAAGCGGTCGATTCGATTATAGCATTGGCCAACGCGCTGAACGACGAATTGGGAGCTGGTAGCGATCTTGAGGGCGCGGCGGCCACACTGGGGCTATATCCACGCACCATCCATGGACTTGATCGCCAAGGGCGCGGTCGCGATGGCGTGCCTGTTGAAGATCTGCCGCAAGGCTTTGCCGCCTTTATCTTTCAAGAGGAAATCGGTGAGACCGGCGTCTTAAAGGAAGATGGCACGGGCGGTTATTTCGTTTCCCGCGTCGAATCCGCCGAAGATCCGAAACTGCGTGTGTTCCAAGGCGTGCGCGAAGACGTCTTGGCTTTGTGGCGCCAAGCAGAGGTCGTAACGCAGTTACGTGAACAGGCTGCGTCACTGGTGAAGCGCACTAAAGCGGGTGACAGCCTTGAAGACATAGCTGATGAGCTTTCGTTGCCTCTCCAAGCGAGCACGCCGCTGCGCCGGGGCGATAGCGATCCGGCCTTATCGTCCTCACCACAGTTTGCACGTAAAATCTTTCAGCTCGCGGAAAATGAGGCGATTAGCGTACCGATGAGCGGCGGCTATATCGTTGGCCGGCTTGATGTAATCCTACCGGCTGATAAAACCGCGGATAGAGAGGGTCTTGAGAAAACGAGGGAGTTGCTGCGTCAATCGTTGCGAGCCGATCTTTTTGATCTCTATATGGCGACGGTGCAGAGTGAGGTTGGGGTTAGTGTCAATGAGACCGTCCTCAATAACACTTTGCGATCATCCTACTGAGATTTCGGCATGCTTGTTCTCCCTGACTTTTCCGATTTTGAGGGACGTTACGTTCGTGGCGAGGCCCAAATCCTTTGGACAACATTGGTCGCCGATCTTGAAACACCTGTTTCGGCATTTTTGAAACTCGCACAAGATCGCCCCAATTCCTTTCTTTTCGAATCCGTGGAGGGCGGCGCCAATATCGGGCGTTATTCGTTCCTTGGCTGTAAGCCTGACCTGATTTGGCGCTGCCAGGGAGAATCTGCGGAAATTAATCGCCGGGCACGCTATGACGCCGATGCGTTCGAGCCTCTTGAAGGGTCAGTCCTCGAAGGCTTGCAGAAGTTAGTTGAAGAATCGCGCATCGACCTCCCAGATGAGCTCCCGCCTATGGCTTCTGCCTTGGTTGGTTATCTGGGCTATGACACCGTCCGCCTGATGGAGCGTTTGCCCTCCAAAAACCCAGATCCGTTAGATTTGCCTGATGGCCTCTTCCTGCGTCCGACGATTACGGTCATTTTCGATCGGGTGGAAGATAAGATGACGGTCGTCACGCCGATCTGGCCTAATGGCGAATTGAGTGCGCGCGCGGCCTATGCCAGGGCCTGTGAAAACCTATCCGATGCCGTACAGGATTTCGAGCGTGCCTTGAGCGAGCGCAGAGGGTCTTTAACGACAAACGGCGATCCGCCGCCTTCCTCTTCCAATATGGAGCCTGAGACCTATCGAGAGATGGTACGGCGCGCAAAAGAGTACATTCTCGCCGGCGATATCTTTCAAGTCGTTCTGTCGCAGCGCTTCTCTTTACCGTTTGAGCTGCCACCCTTTGCTCTTTATCGGGCCTTGCGGCGCCTCAACCCCTCCCCCTTTCTGGTCTATATGGATTTGGATGGCTTTTCCGTCGTGGCTTCGAGCCCCGAGATACTCGTGCGCTCACGCGATGGCACAGTGACAATCCGCCCGATAGCGGGGACTCGTAAACGCGGTCAAAACAGTGAAGAGGATCGCATGCTTGCTGAAGACCTCCTAAGCGATCCCAAGGAGCTTGCCGAGCATCTGATGTTGCTCGATCTGGGCCGTAACGATGTGGGCCGGGTCGCAGATATTGGCAGCGTTAAAGTCACAGAGAAGATGATGATCGAGCTCTATAGCCACGTGATGCATATCGTCTCGAATGTCGATGGGCATTTGCGCGATGAGCTAACGGCTATGGATGCGCTCATCGCAGGCTTTCCAGCGGGAACGGTTTCAGGCGCTCCAAAGGTTCGCGCAATGGAAATTATCGATGAACTGGAACCTGACCAGCGCGGTATTTATGCCGGTGCGATCGGGTATTTTGGTGCGAATGGATCTATGGATACCTGCATCGCGCTGCGAACCGCCATTGTTAAAGACGAAATGATGTACGTCCAGGCTGGTGCAGGGATCGTGGTCGATAGCGATCCAGAATCAGAGTACCAAGAATGCCAAAATAAGGCACGAGCCCTTATTCGTGCAGCAGAGGAAGCGATAAACTTCGCCCTTGGCAAGGGAAATTAGCCCCAAGTATTGGTCACGTTATTATAGGGATTTAACCCCCAATGTCGGAGGTAAGGCTGGTTGGGGCTTTAGCCTCCGCCCTTCTAAGGCGTTGTCTTAGGATCGCGGTGATTGGAACTAGGCGCACCCCGTTCCCAATATTCTCCCGCCACTCATAAAGCGCATCTAAGGTTTCTGGATATG
>CAXMNO010000418.1:0-4252 GCA_964194655.1 uncultured Acidimicrobiia bacterium | reverse complement strand
CTAGAGCGCTTTCAGCAAAAGTGTGTGCGGTTTTGCGCCCGCAAAGCGCGTGACAACAATGACCTAGAGCACGTTTGATGATTCGGAAATCATTAAACGGGCTCTAGCTGTCGCTTACCTCCACCCAAAGCGGACGATGGTCGGAGGCTGTGTTTCCCTCTTCGATCCAGGCTCGTTTTACGCGCTTGTCCCAGGATCCAGGTAAAAAGCAATAGTCCAGGCGCATAGGGTGCTGTGGCGCACGTTCGGGCGGATCGGGCCACCAGGTTTCACCAGCGCCCTCTCGGTCTTCGGCTGCCTCCCAGGCGTCGATAAATCCTCGTTGATAGGCGGTCCTGCCTGAAGCGGTATCCCGCGCGCCCACGATTTCCAGATAAGGCGGGCTTTCCGGCTCGCTATTAAAATCCCCCATAAGAATTGCGTCTTCAGGCATGGGGGGGATGGCTTCTCCATTGGACCAATTTTGCGAAGGCCCGACCTCTTGTTGCGTACCGGGATCAAAGAGGCTGGTACCTGTCCAGGCTCCACCTTGCGTGGGGACGGTACGATGGTGATCGAGAAGCCGACGGATTTGCTCTACACGTTCTTCGCCGCCCAATGAAGACAGATGGAGGGAATAGATCCGTAGTGTGCCTCCTGGGGTCTCTATTACGCCTTCCAAGGCTCCGGACTCATTGTTGAAGTTTGTAACGGTGCGCCACTTCGGCAAGGGAATCAGCCTTGATGAGACGATGGGCCAGCGCGAGATCAACATTGTGCCGAATTGTCGGCGACGGTTTATGACATGACCCTCGGCGGTGGTCTCGCTTGCGTTTACGTCAAATGCAGGGCCGTACACCCAGTAGCGATCGGGTAAGTGGCCTGCGATCAGGGCCGGCTGGTCCGCCATGCCGCTGCGCTGCCAATGCCGCTCTACCTCTTGAAGCGCGACGACATCGGCGTCACGGACGGTGTCCGCGATCCTTTTAAGATCGATCTGGCCTTCGAGGCCCAATCCAAAACGAATATTGTAGCTGACCAGTTTCATAGAGGTTTCGCCTGTTTGCGATTAAAAAAATGGGAGGCCGGTAGAGCCGAACCTCCCATCAGTCTTTCAGTCTCCTACCGCTCCCTTTTTAGGTGCGGCTTGTTAAAATTAGCTGAACCACCAACGCTCAAAGAACTTGTTGCCGTCGAGGTCCCAATTGCCTTGGATCTCGTCGTGCTCGATTTTGGCTGTGGTCGCGAAGACATAGTTCGCGAACATTGGAACGACAACGCCGCCTTCGTTACTAATGATGCTTTGCAACTCGGCATACATCTCCGCGCGCTTGGCTTGATCCAACTCGGCTCGGGCCTCGATCACCAGCTTATTGAACCTATCGTGCGACCAGAAGGAATCGTTCCAGTCCGCGCCCGCGACATATGCGGTCGAGAACATCCAGTCTTGGGTCGGACGTCCGCCCCAATAGCACGCACACCAAGGCTTCTTCATCCAAACGTTGGACCAGTAGCCGTCGTTCGGCTCGCGCACGATTTCAATGTTGATGCCCGATTTCGCCGCATGCTCCTTATAAAGGACGGCCGCATCAACGGCGCCCGCGAAGGCCGCATCGGCAGCAGAAAGCTCCACGGTCAGGCCCTCGGCCCCAGCCTTCTTTAGATGGTGTTTGGCTTTGTCGGGGTCATAGGTACGCTGTGGCAAATCGGCTGCATAGAAAGGAACCGCCGGGCTGATAGGATGGTCGTTTCCGATCGAGCCGAAGCCTTTCAACACCTTTTGTACGATCTCTTCACGATCGATCGAGTATTTCAGTGCCAGGCGCACGTCATTGTTATCGAAAGGCGCCGTGTCGGTCCGCATCGGGAAGGTGTAATGCAGCGTGCCGACCGCTTCCTCGACCTTCAGGTTTTTATTGCGCTTCAAGAGATGAACTGTCTTCAGATCACAGCGGTCCATAACGTCGATCTCGCCCGTAGTGATCGCATTGGTGCGGGCCGTGACGTCAATGATGGACAGCTGTTCCATCGAATCGAAGTAGGGTTTGTCACCCTTGAAGTAGTTGGGATTGCGCGTGAAGTCGGAGCGAATGCCCGGCTCGAACTTATCGAGCTTATAGGGGCCAGTACCGGTGCCCGATTCCCAATCCACCACGCCGTCCTTCGAAGGAAGAATGGCGACGTGATAATCAGAAATGATGAATGGGAAATCGGCGTTGCCGCCACTTAGGCGCACGACAACGGTATCGTCACCGTCCGCCTTGATATCTTCGATTGCCGTCAAAAGTGGTTTGGCAGCGGATTTTGTTTCTTCACCACGATGGTGATTGAGCGAGGCGACGACATCCTCAGCCGTCATTGTCTTCCCGTTATGGAATTCCACACCCTTGCGCAGCTTGAAAGTCCAAGTCACGGCATCGGGCGAGGCTTCCCAACCTTCCGCCAATTCGGGCTCTAGATCGCCATTCTGCCCAATCTCCGCCAGGTGATTGTGGACGGCGTAATTGAGGTTGGACATGAAGCCATTTTCGTAGGTCGCGGGATCCAAAGAATCAGTCGTGGATCCATGGCCCACTCCAACTCGGAGGTGACCGCCATGCTTTGGTGCTGCTTTGGCGATATTGCCAGCAAGTGTGGTTGCGAGTGCCGTTGTCATACCAAGGGCTGCGGTGCGGCCGATGAATTCACGCCGTGAAATCTTGCCATCCGCAAAGCGTTTTCCAAGCCAATCGACTTGTGCCTTATTATCGTTCTTTTTCATAACTATCTCCCTGTTCCGAAGACGGTTGGGCGGAAAAACCCGGACCGCTCTTGACCAATTCACATTTACCCATATAACGGCGCGCCGCATCATCTTAAGGTGATCTGTACGCGTGGCTCCAGGGGCCTGCAAAACGTGCCAGAGTATTTCCGCAAACTGTACCTTTCTAAAGGCCCATTATTTGACATTTTTATGAGCCCATTATAATAGCTTCGTCAATGGTAAAAGTTGCTGGTGGTGTAAGTCTTGGATTCCTGATTCCGAGCCGCGAGGCCGGTCTCTCCATGAGCCGGCAAATTTATAGTGATTTACGTACGGCTATTCTGGAAGGCAGGATTGTAGCTGGAAGCCGCTTGCCCTCTACCCGCGTTTTGGCCCAGGAGCTGGGCGTCTCTCGCACCACAATCCGCCTTGCCTTCGATCAGCTGCTGGACGAAGGGGTGTTAGCCGCGCGCGTTGGCTATGGCTCCTACGTGCCTGAGGTTTTGCCCGGCCAGCAAACAAAGGCAAGACCCAAGGCCTGGCGTCCGAATGCCGCCGGGCTGGAAAAGAGGGAACGGTTATCGAGGCGTGGGCGGAGGACCGTCGCACTGCAGTCCTTTAGGAGTGATGCCTATAAGGCCTTCGACCCTGGCTTGCCCGGGGGTGACCTCTTCCCAAAATCACTGTGGGCCAAAACCTCGACCAGGATTTGGAAGAAGCGCGGCGCCGATTTAATGACGATAAGCGCCCCTGGTGGCTATGGACCTTTGCGAGAGGTATTGGCGGACTATCTGGTGCGCACGCGTGGCCTCAATTGTGGGCCTGAGCAGATCATCATTACGGCGGACGTGCTGCAGTCGATCGATTTGATTGCGCGCCTTCTTCTCGATGAGGGCGATCAAGTGTGGGTGGAGGAGCCGGGTTTTTGCAGCGGCCGCAGTGTTTTGGAAGCGGCAGGCCTTAAAGTCGAGGCCGTGCCAGCGGATGACGCGGGGCTTTCGGTAAGCGCAGGCGAATGGCTGGCACCGGAAGCGCGTCTGGTTCACACCTGTCCGTCGCGGCACTATACCTTGGGCATGACTATGACGCTTTCCAGACGCCTGGAGCTATTGGAGTGGGCGAAGCGCACGCAAGGCTGGATTATCGAAAACGACTACGATTCCGAGTTTCGTTATCAAGGACCACCGCTTCCTGCCATGCAGGGGCTCGATACGGGGAATTCGGTGATCTATCTAGGCTCGTTTGGTAAAACCTTATTGCCGTCTTTGAATATTGGCTATCTCGTGGCGCCACCGCAAATGGCAGAGGCCTTTGCAAAAGCACATTTCTTAACGCGGGTCGTGCCTGTTCCTCTTCAAGCGATGGTCGCCGATATGATCGCCGAAGGGCATTACGAGGTTCACCTGCGTCGCATGCGCCGTGCTTATCGCGCACGCGAAGCGCTCCTTGCGGAATGCCTTATCGACGAAGGTCGCGGCATTTTTCAGCCAGAGCCGACGAATTCAGGCTTTCATTTTCTGGTCCGCCTGA
>CAXMNO010000417.1:0-3159 GCA_964194655.1 uncultured Acidimicrobiia bacterium | reverse complement strand
ATCTTCGCGCAATTCTACGGGCTCGATTTTCAGCAATACCCTACTTGTACAGTTTTCATCATTTGCGACAAAATCTTCCAAATCTGAGTTATCGTCGCCGCAGCCTGAAAGAACGAACGCGACAGCTGCGATCAGAAACATACTTTTCATTTTTGATAACCCCTTACATACCATTTAACTTCTGGGCTTTTCCGATAACAATTTCTCAGCAGCTTCGCTGAGATTGTATCCTGTTGTGCTTCTTTATTAGCTACCGCTGATAATCTAGACGTAGCCTTCATCGGTCAAGTATTTAAGGGTCTGCTTTGCGAGTTGCTCAACGCTTTGCTCTGCCGAATGAAGGGTAATCTCGGCATTTTCAGGTTCTTCATATTCTGAGTCGATCCCGGTGAAGTGTTTGATCTCTCCCGCGCGAGCCTTCTCATACAAGCCCTTAGGATCGCGCTCTTCACAGACCTCAAGCGGAGTATCGACGAAGAGTTCGATAAACTCACCTTCCTCCAGCATCTCACGGGCCATGCGGCGTTCGGAGCGGAAGGGGGAGATGAAGGAAACAAGCACGATCAGTCCAGCATCGGCCATGAGCTTGGCGACCTCTGCAACGCGGCGGATATTCTCAACCCGGTCTTGATCGGTGAAGCCCAAATCCTTGTTCAGGCCATGGCGAACATTATCGCCGTCGAGCAGATAGGTGTGCCGCCCCTTGGCCTGGAGCAATTGCTCGATCCGGTTGGCGATGGTCGATTTACCTGCACCCGACAAGCCAGTGAACCAGAGCACACAGGGTTTTTGTTGCTTGGCTTTGGCACGAACCTTCTTATCGATTTCCAATTCCTGCCAAGTCAGGTTGGTCGCCCTTCTCAGCGCGAAGTCGATCATGCCCGCACCCACGGTTTGATTCGTGAAGCGGTCGACCAGAATAAAGGACCCAAGTGTGCGGTTTTCGCGGTAGGGCTCAAAGGCCAGTTCACGGTCCAGCGAGAAGTTGCAATGCGCAACCTCGTTCAATGTCACGGTTTTCGCGGCGGTGTGTTCGAGTGTATTGACGTTTATGACGTAGCGCAGATCGGTCACCTGAGCCATGGTCCAGGACGTCCCGATCTTTATCAGATACTGCCGCTCGGGAAGCATCGGTTCGTCTGACATCCAGATCAGGTGGGCGGCGAATTGATCGGCACCTGATAGGCCTGGCTCGTCCTCGCCATTGCTGGCCGCTGCAATGACATCACCGCGACTGGCATCGACCTCGCGCTCCAGCACTAAAGTGACAGAATGGCCGGGCCCTGCTTCCTCAAGGTCTTGTCCTTTTAGGTCCTTACCGGCCTCGATAATGCGGGTCACCTTGTTAGGCGTGCCCGCCGGTGCGATTATGACAGCATCACCTGGACGCACCCTCCCCGAGGCAATCCGCCCGCTATAACCCCGGAAATCCGCGTTTGGGCGGTTTACCCACTGGACTGCCATGCGAAACGGCTGGTCTTCTTCGGTTTCGGTGACTTTTATAGTCTCCAAGATCTCCAGCAGAGGCGGGCCTTGATACCAATCCATCTGGTTGGAACTTTGAAAGACGTTATCGCCGCGCAAGGCAGAAAGAGGTAGGCAGTGCACTTCGGTGAGGCCCAGCTCGCCTGCGAAGGTCCGGTAGTTTGCTGCGATTTCCTCAAAACGGCCTTGGTCGTAGTCAACCAAGTCCATCTTATTTACAGCCAAGATCATATGACGGATGCCGAGCAGGGAGACGATATAAGAATGGCGGCGGGTTTGGGTCACGATGCCTTTGCGCGCGTCCACCAAGATTACTGCCAAGTCAGCGCTCGAGGCACCTGTGGCCATATTGCGGGTGTATTGCTCGTGACCTGGTGTGTCGGCAACGATGAATTTGCGCTTATCAGTCGCAAAGAAGCGGTAGGCAACATCGATGGTGATGCCCTGTTCGCGTTCGGCCTGGAGACCGTCGACCAGCAAAGCGAGGTCGATTTCTTCGCCTTGCGTGCCGAATTTCTTGCTATCGGCGTTAACGGCGGCGAGTTGGTCTTCGAAAATTAGCTTCGAATCGTACAGCAATCGTCCGATGAGGGTGGATTTACCATCATCGACAGATCCACAAGTGATAAAGCGCAGCAGATCCTTTTTTGCCTGGCCTTCCAGGTAGGCTTCGATGTCTTGCGCGATCAAATCGGATTCAGGGATCACCATTTCAGATGTTTTTTCTTTTTGGGCCATTAGAAGTAGCCCTCCTGCTTCTTCTTTTCCATTGAGCCCGCTTGGTCGTGGTCGATCACCCGGCCTTGACGTTCGGATGTCTTGGTCAGCAACATTTCTTGAATCACCTCATTAAGGCTTTCCGCGCGCGATTCGATCGCTCCGGTCAAGGGATAGCAGCCGAGTGTGCGGAAACGTACCGAGCGTTCTTCTACCTTCTCGCCATCTAGCAACTCCATGCGCTCATCATCACGCATAATAAGGGTGCCATCGCGTTTTACGACCGGACGGGGCGCCGATAGATAGAGCGGGACAATTGGGATTCCTTCGCGGTGGATGTATTGCCAGATATCCAGCTCCGTCCAATTGGACAACGGGAAAACACGGATCGATTCGCCCTTGTTGACGCGCGTATTATAGAGGTTCCAAAGCTCCGGGCGCTGGCTCTTGGGGTCCCAGCGGTGGTGGCGATTGCGGAAGGAAAGGATACGCTCTTTAGCGCGTGATTTTTCTTCGTCCCGCCGCGCACCACCGAAAGCGGCATCAAAGCCGTATTTATCTAAAGCCTGCTTTAGGCCCTGGGTCTTCATGATATCGGTATGAGGTCCCGAGCCGTGGGAAAAAGGTCCGACGCCTTGGCGCAGTCCCTCTTCATTTATGTGGACCAAAAGTTCAAGCCCCAGACGCTTTGTTTCGCGGTCGCGAAACTCGATCATCTCCCGGAATTTCCAGGTTGTGTCCACATGCAACAGCGGAAAGGGTGGCTTACCTGGATAAAAGGCTTTCATCGCCAAGTGAAGCATCACCGATGAATCCTTGCCGATGGAATACAACATCACCGGGTGGCGAAACTCTGCTGCAACCTCCCGGATTATCTCTATCGACTCGGATTCTAATCTGTCTAAATGATCTAACTGCTCGCTCATCTGCACTCTGCATAAATTAATTAGAATAAAT
>CAXMNO010000416.1:0-3931 GCA_964194655.1 uncultured Acidimicrobiia bacterium | reverse complement strand
AACGCTGACAGCGAGCGCACAATCATCGAGTTTAGCGGCGTGCGTCGGTTAGGACGCCTTCCTCGGTTGGAGGCTTTAAATTGTGATACTTTAGCCACCGCCTTTGCAGAAAATTTTGATTTGAAGGATTTCGTTACGCTATGACAACGAACAGTTCACCCATCTGGCATCCCTTTACCCAGCACGCCATCGTCCAGGAAGTCCCAAAGATCGAACGGGGTGAAGGGGCTTATATCTACGACGCAAGTGGCCGGCGAATAATCGATGCCATTTCATCTTGGTGGGTGATTACCCATGGCCATTGCCATCCTTATATCGGGGCTGCAATTCGTGCACAGAGCGAGAAGCTGGACCAGGTGATCTTTGCAGGCCACACCCATGAACCGGCAGAACAAGTTGCTCGTGGCTTGGTCGAGATGACGCCTGAGGGGCTTGATTACGTCTTTTTCTCCGATAGTGGCTCCACGGCTGTTGAGGTCGCGCTTAAAATGGCGCTTGGCTATTGGTATCACCAAGGCTCCAAGCGTAATCGCGTGCTGGTTATGGAAAGCAGTTATCACGGCGATACCATTGGGACCATGTCGGTCGGCGCGCGCGGCGTTTTCAATCGGCCCTATGACGCTTTGCTCTTCACCGTAGGCGCCATTCCATTTCCCGCTAAAGGCCAAGAACAAGCAACGCTTGACGCGTTGGAGGCTGCCTGCAAGGCGGAGCCAGAGGGTGTCGCCGCCTTTATTGTCGAGCCCTTGGTGCTGGGCGCTGGTGGTATGCTGATGTACCCACCCTGGGTCCTGGCAGAGATGAAAAAGATCTGTGAGAAGTACGAGGTTCTTTTCATTGCCGATGAGGTCATGACCGGCTGGGGCCGTACGGGAACACTCTTTGCCTGCGAACAAGCCGATGTGACGCCGGATATTGCTTGCTATTCAAAGGGGATCACGGGCGGACACTTGCCGCTGGCCGTCACGCTTTGCCATGCCAAGATCTTTGATGCGCACTATTCGATGGATCGCAGCAAGACCTTCTTCCACTCAAGTTCCTATACCGCAAACCCCATTGCCTGTGCAGCGGCTGCGGCTAATATCGAGCTTTGGAAGACGGAGCCCGTGCGCGAGCGGATCGCGGCCATAAGTGCCTATCACGATAAGAAGCTCGCAGCCTTTGCCGATGATGGGCGCTTTCAGAATATCAGGCGGACCGGCACTATAGCCGCCCTTGATGTAAAGGTCGGCGATCAAGGCTATATGGCCGATGTTGGGCCGAGACTTATTAACTATTTTCAAGAACGCGGTTTGCTCTTGCGCCCCTTGGGGTCAACCATCTACATCTTGCCGCCTTACTGCGTGACCGAAGCCGATTTGGATGAACTCTACGATGGAATCGCTGATTCGCTCCGCCGTCTCGACCTTTGAGGCGGACAACGCCGGGCTCAAGGGGCCCACGTTAGCGTTGCTGGAAAAGATTGTGGCCGCAAGGCCGATCCACGCCCGCTTCTTGAATACGCTTGCGCTCATGGAACACATCGGCAGTTACAAGATCATGGCGACCCAAAGCGGGCCTGAGATCGATCAGCCAACCATGAAACACTTGGCTGAAGAGGCACGCCATGCCTTTTTCTTCAAGCGCCAAGCTGAAAAAGCCGCAGGGCGAAAGCTAGCATTCGAAGCCGAAGAGCTTTTCGCACCTGCACAGGCACGTATGTATTTCCAGCGTCTTGAGGTCGCCATTCGCCGCACGTTTGGAGAGGGCGTCCATCCACGCACCATCTATCTCTATATGTCGATGATCGTCGAATTTCGCGCAGTCTGGGGTTACGGCCTCTATCAATCCGTCCTACAGCGTGCTGGAAGTTCTATATCGCTTAAAAGCCTGCTGGCTGAGGAAGAAGGTCACTTGAGCGACATGGCCGCACGATTAAGCGAAATCGGCGATTGGTCTGGTGAGCAGGTTCAGAGCTTTTGCGCTGTTGAAAAGAGGCTCTACGAGCGCCTTTTATCGGGCCTTCAAGAGGCTGTAGAAGCCCAGTCCTTGAAGGGTGCGGCGTAAAGGCCCACCGCGCGGCGGCAGGCCGTTACTCCTATCAAATTACTCAGCGGCGTCGCTTTCAGCGTCAACCGACTGGTAGATTTCGCTCCCCATTTCGCGGAACTTTGCTGACATCTCAGTCATGCCTTCAGCCGCTGCGGCCTTCAGCTCGTGCGAGATCTTCATCGAGCAGAACTTCGGCCCGCACATGGAACAAAAGTGGGCGACCTTATGCGCCTCCTTCGGCAAGGTCTGGTCATGGAAATCGCGCGCGGTTTCAGGGTCGAGGGAAAGGTTGAACTGATCCTCCCAGCGGAACTCAAAGCGTGCCCGGCTAAGCGCGTTGTCGCGTTCTTGGGCAGCCGGATGCCCCTTGGCGAGGTCGGCGGCATGCGCTGCAATCTTATAGGTCACAACACCAACCTTCACGTCATCGCGGTCGGGAAGGCCCAAGTGCTCCTTCGGCGTGACGTAGCAGAGCATTGCCGTGCCATACCAGCCGATCATGGCCGCACCGATCGCGCTTGTTATGTGGTCGTAGCCAGGCGCGATATCGGTCGTGAGCGGGCCTAACGTATAGAAAGGCGCCTCCCCACAGGTATCGAGCTGCTTATCCATGTTGGTTTTGATCTTGTGCATCGGCACGTGGCCTGGCCCTTCGATCAAGACCTGGCAGTCGTATTCCCAAGCGATTCCGCAAAGTTCGCCCAGGGTTTCTAGCTCCGCAAATTGGGCGGCGTCGTTGGCATCGGCTATGCAGCCGGGTCGCAAACCGTCACCAAGGGAGAAGCTGACATCATAGGCACGCACGATCTCGCAAATTTCGCGGAAGTGCTCATAAAGGAAGCTATCCTTATGGTGAGCCAGACACCACTTCGCCATGATCGCGCCACCGCGGCTGACAATGCCCGTGACACGGTCAATGGTGAGCGGAATGTGGTGCAGCCGCACACCGGCGTGAATTGTGAAGTAGTCCACGCCTTGCTCGCACTGCTCAATCAAGGTGTCGCGGAAGACCTCCCACGATAGGTCTTCAGCAATGCCATCGACCTTTTCAAGCGCTTGATAAAGCGGCACCGTCCCGATGGGAACCGGGGAATTGCGGATGATCCATTCGCGAATATTGTGGATGTTGCGCCCTGTTGAGAGGTCCATGACCGTATCGCCACCCCAGCGAATGGACCAGACCATCTTCTCCACTTCCTCCGCAACGGAAGAGGTAACGGCGGAATTGCCGATGTTAGCGTTGATCTTCACCAGGAAGTTCCGCCCGATGATCATCGGCTCGGTTTCTGGATGGTTGATGTTGGCGGGGATGATTGCCCGGCCACGCGCAACCTCATCGCGCACGAATTCAGGCGTGATGAAGTCTGGAATCTCCGCACCAAAGGGTTCGCCGTCGCGCTCGATCTCTTCACGCAACTTCTCGCGGCCCAAGTTTTCGCGAATGGCGATGTATTCCATCTCAGGCGTGATGACACCCGCACGTGCGTAGGCAAGCTGCGTCACGGCCTTGCCGTCTTTTGCACGAAGGGGACGGTTGGTAATCGGGAAGCACTCAACCAGACGGTCGTCGCCCACGTTGCCATTGTCTTCAGGTTGAATTTGGCGGCCGTCATATTCCTCGACATCACCACGCGCCTTGATCCATTCAGAACGAAGGCGTGGCAAGCCTTTGTAGATATCGATTGAAACATCCACATCGCTGTAGGGGCCGGAGGTGTCATAAACCCTTTGCGGTGGCTCCATGGCGGTTGGATGCAGCTCGATATCGCGAAAAGGAACGCGGATCGAGGGATCGCTTTTCCCCTGGACAAAGACTTTCTTGGAAGCCGGAAGCCGCCCGGTCGTGACCGACATTCGGGCTTTAGTATCAGGTGCGTTCATTCTCAAGAGATCTCCTGCT
>CAXMNO010000415.1:0-2946 GCA_964194655.1 uncultured Acidimicrobiia bacterium | reverse complement strand
GGTGCGCTCGCCGGTGTGGCCTCCTTGGCCGCCTTCCTGCGCCCTTCCTCGAATGGTGTTGGCCTTCAGCAGCTCGCTGCAGCCGAGCCTTTGAATGCTACTGGATTGCCGAATGTCGAGCGGCCGGTGGTGGTGGAACTCTTTACCTCGCAAGGCTGCAACACCTGCCCGCCTGCCGATGCGTTGGCAGGCGAGCTAGCGAAACTGCCTGGTATCCTGCCGCTCTCGTTCCACGTCGACTATTGGGACTATATCGGCTGGAAAGATCCCTTCGCGTTGCCGGAGAATACACCGCGGCAAAGGGGTTATGCGAACGCCCTTGATGCGCGCTTCATCTATACGCCGCAGATGATGATTGACGGTATCTATGATGCCGCAGGCCATAGGCAGCGCCTGGTTTATGGGGCGATCGATCGCGCCGCGCAGAATCTTCCGGTTGTCGCGATGGAGCTTGATCCTGTGAAAGGCGTTGTCAGGATCCCTGCGGGTGAAGCCCCACGAGAGGGTGCCACCGTCTGGCAGGTCGTTTACGACAAGCAACATAACTCAGACATCACGCGTGGCGAGAACGCGGGCAAGACGCTCAGCTACTACAACGTCGTGCGCGAATTTAACGAGATCGGGCAGTGGACCGGCGAGGCAATGGAGATTGCGTTGAACCTGGACCATAACAGCGAGAACGATGCCTGCGCGATTCTGCTTCAGACCGGACGCAACGGCCGGATGCTGGGTGCCGTTACGATGGCCTTGCGCTAAACTTCGGGCACTACGCTAGATTTGGAGAGCGGAGGGCGGCTCATACCGCCCCCCATTTTTCAGTTAGATATGACGGTCGATTAGGCCTCAAGCGTCCGTGCTGAGGCCTTTTTCCATGACAGCGGCCAGGCGCCGCGAGAAGGCTAGGGGATCGGGAAGCGTCTCCCCTTCCAAGATGCGCGCTTGATCGAGCAAAAGGTGGGCCACGTCCTCAGCCTTGGCGCTTGAAGAATCCGCGCCAATCTCTAAAGCGAGCTTTTTGACAAGCGAATGCTTGGGATTGAGCTCCAAGATACGCCGCGCCGTTTCATTGAGCTGCTTGTGCTGCTTTAGGACGCGTTCAAGATGCATGTCGATGTCGTCATCATCCGCAACCAAGCAGACGGGGCTTTCAGTCAAACGCTCGGAGGCCCGCACGTCTTTAATTTCGTCCTTCAAGACGAGCTTGACGAAAGTCACCAAGGCTGAGACGTCGGCATCGCTTTCATCCTTGGCATCGGCTTCGTCTGCCTTTTCGTCCTCGTTCGCCACGATATTCTTCAAATCAGCCCCGCCACGCGTCACTGATTTGAAGGTTTTTTCCTGGTAGCCTTCAACGACCGAGGTCCAGAAATCATCAACCGGATCGGTGAAGAGCAGCACCTCGACGCCCGTGGCCCTAAAGCCCTCCAACTGCGGACTTTTCAAGAGCGCTTCGCGGTCCTCACCGCTAATATAAAAGATTGTCTCTTGGCCTTCTTTCATCCGCGAGGCGTAGTCGGCCAAACTCGTTAGTTCATCGCCGGCTGTTGAGTGGAAGCGGGCAAGATCCAATAACGCCTCGCGCTGCGATTGGTCCTCATAGATGCCTTCTTTCAGGACGGCGCCAAAATTCTCCCAAAAAGCCTTATAGTCATCGCTCGCCTTTTCGGCCTTCTTCTTCAGCTCAGCCAACACCCGCTTCGTTACGCCTGACTTGATCTTTGCGAGCATGGGATTGTTCTGCAAGAGCTCGCGAGAGACGTTGAGTGGCAAATCCTCGCTATCAATCACACCGCGCAGGAAGCGCAGATAAGCGGGCAAAAGCTCCTCACAGTCATCGGTAATAAAAACCCGCCTAACGTAGAGCTTAACGTGGCTCTTCCTCTCCGGATGGAAGAGGTCGAAGGGCTTCATTGAGGGGATATACAAAAGCCCCGCGTATTCGATCACACCCTCTGCCTTGAAGTGCAGACGCATCCAGGGATCATCAAACGCATGTGCGGTGTGGTGATAGAATTCCTTATACTGCTCGTCGCTGATGTCCGACTTGGGCCGGGTCCAAAGCGCAGACGCCGCATTTATCGAGGCTTCGTCCTCGCCCTCTTCCCCATCAATCAATCGAATTGGAATGGCGATGTGATCGCTATAGGTCTTCACCACTTGGCGAAGGCGCGCAGCTTCCAGGTATTCCTTGGCGTCTTCCTTTAAGTGCAGGGTGACCTTCGTGCCGCGCTCGGGGGCCTCTGTGTGATCGGCAACGAGAAACTCTCCTAACCCGTCAGAGGCCCAGCGCCAGCCTTGTTCTTCACCAGCTTTTCTGGTCTCGACCTCAACGCGGTCTGCGACCATGAAGGCAGAATAGAAGCCCACGCCAAACTGACCAATGAGGCCCGCACCCTCCTTTTGGCTTTCCATGTCCTTCACGAAGGCAGCCGTGCCGGAACGCGCGATCGTCCCAAGGTTCTCGATAAGCTCTTCCCGGTTCATGCCGACACCATTGTCGCTCACCGTGAGGGTTGATGCCTGCTTATCTGTTGCAAGCGTGATCGCAAAAGCTGCGTCATCCCCCAGAAGGTCCGGGTTCGTCAGGGCTAGGTATCGCAGCCTGTCACAGGCGTCCGATGCGTTCGAAATTAACTCCCGAAGGAAAATTTCCTTATTGGAGTAAAGGGCATTGGCGACGATATCGAGAAGCCGTGACACCTCGGCTTGGAATGAGAGCTTTTCTTCTGTCATGGTCTTGCCGATAAATCCTGTTGATTCTTGGTTTCTCCCCAAATCGGGGGTCTAGCGTTTCATTGGTTGATATGTGGTAAGTTGGGCTTCCACGCAAGGGGCTTGAAGGTATCGAGAGAAGATATAAAAGTCGTATAAAGAGCCTTGCAACGGGCCTTTCAGATCACGATTGTTAGTTCATGACACGATTTTCCGAACGCCGTGTGACCGCCG
>CAXMNO010000414.1:0-14429 GCA_964194655.1 uncultured Acidimicrobiia bacterium | reverse complement strand
CCGCTCGGCTTCTTCGCGCAGGCGTTGATCAAAGCACTTTCGGTTTGCAATCCCGGTCAAGCCATCGGTCAAAGCCTCGATGCGACTTTCCTGCAGGTTGTTGCGTAGGCCCGAAATCTCTTCACTGGAGTCTTGAAGCTTTTTCTCAAGCTGTTTGCTTTTTGCGATAATGCTCTGTGTTTCCATTAGCACCGCACGAACGACCGAGGCCATTTCTTCCTTGCTGCTGCCGGTGGCGAGCACATCGGAGTATGTTGCCAATTTTTCGCCAAAACCCTCGTTATCGGCACTCGCCTCACCCACATAGCCCATGGCTTGATCGATTTTCTCTTCGATTTCAAGGCTGGTCTGCGCAATTTTCTGGCTATCTTCGCCACCTGAAAAATACTCTGCGAAGATCTGTTCGTTGCGCGCAACATCAAAACCAGCACCGCTTGAGATAGCGGTGTCTAGAGATTGCTTCAAACCGGGCACACTATCGGAGATGTAGTTGTACCAAATGGTAAAATTCATTGGATTGGCGGTGATGTTCAATTCCGCCATTTTTTCCGTTGCTTTTCGGGCGAACTCTGCCGCCATCGGAGAACTTTCCGCATAAAGCATTATAAATGCTCCCAAGTCTCTAGCCCTGGTCGTTCGTTTGTAGCTCTCCGGCTCGCTGGCGAACCCCAGTTATGTTGAGGAATTCCACTGTTTTAGAGACTAGGATCTAAATGTTACTTGAGAGTTAGCGATGACATCATACGCAGCAAAATTATCGCATATTTTAATATTTAGGGAATACGAGGCGGCCTTTGCGGCATATCTTGAAAAAAAGTCCGCCATTTAAGTAAAGAGCTTCGGAAAGCCTTAAGATTAATGGCGTCTTTTCAAGGCTCTATCGCCTGCGGTGACCTTTCTAGGCTCGACCGACGATATAATCACGCAGCACGCTCGTCTCAGTTTCCAGCTCATCCAGCCTATTTTTAACAACGTCGCCGATCGAAATTATCCCAGTGAGTTTACCCCCTTCCGTAACAGGTAGATGGCGAATGCGGCTGCGGGTCATTTCGCCCATAACCGATGTGACATCTGAATCAAGATGGCAGGTTTTCACTGTATGTGTCATGAAATCGCTGACATGCGACTCCATTAGTTCATCGCCATGATCCACCAGACCACGAACGATATCACGTTCCGATAGAATTCCATCAACGTCGGAGCCGTCTGCACTTACGACCAAGGCACCAATTCCATTTAATTTCAATAAATTAACAGCCGTAGATATCGTTGAGTCTGGCCTTACCGTGGCTACCTCGGCGCCTTTAACCTTTAAGATATGACGAACCTTCATGTTGAACCTCCATTCTTCGCCGGAGGCTCGCGGCGCGCGTACGCAACCTATTTCCAATATCTGCGCCATTCCGGCGATTAACGTCCATCGGGGCCGTGTTTTATCAAAAACAGCGAACCTTTCTTTTGCAATACCGGTATTCTAGCGGGAAAATGGATTTTTATCTAGTAGGGACGATGTCAGGTGGTGAAAACCCTGATCACATCTCGGCCCTTGGGTTTCCTCTTGTTCGGGTCAGGCTTGCGTGGCGGGCGGCCTTCAAGTATGACGGCGCGAATTCTCAAGCTCACCGATAGCACCGCGTTTTAGGGGCAAGATGGATCTGGACGAAACGATATTGGAGAGCGGCTGCACGCTAAGCTACGGACTGCGTGTGGCGGAGGATCTTGAACGCGCTGGCCGATTGGGTGAAACAGCGAAGGTCTATGAGGTCTTGAGCGAACGCTTTCCAGAGAGCTGGGAAGTTCGCTTAAAGCATGCGCGGCTACAGTGGAATCAGCAAGAACGGGGCCGTGCCTTTGAACTCGTGGACGAAGGGCTGGCGCTTTCACCAGAAGAGCCAAGCCTGCACGTTGAGAAAAGCGAATACTTCTCTGTCGTCGGTCAAGCAAAAGAAGCTGAGTGGCATACGCGTGAGGCCTTAAGGCTAGACCCCAATAACGCTGACCTACACATCAAAGTGGCTCTATTCCTCCTCGCCGCCCAAGATAAAGATGGTGCCGAAGCGGCCTGCCATCAGGCACTCGCCCTAGACGCGTCGAACAAAAGCGCGCGCCAGATTTTAGGAAATCTCGCTTGGCAAAGAGGGAATCTTAAAGACGCAGTGGATCTGATTCTGCCAGGACGCACCAAGCCAAATCCTGAGCATGACCCTAATGCCGCCCTCGCCTCCAGCCTCTTCGCACTTGGCCGCACTCCCCAGATCGGGCAACTTTCGCCGGCCAAGGACAGTGGACAGCAGTTTATCGAGACAACACTGCGCGCTATCTTCAATTGGCAGCTCGGACAACTGGATGATTGCGCAAAATTAGTGGGTGCTGCAGAAAAACACTTTACCCGTAACCGCGATGCACCGCGTGTACACGCCTTCTATCAAGTACTCCGTGTCATCAAAGGCTTGTTGGTTAGGTTGCAGGATAACGCTGCACTTTACCAGGGGGAGCCGAGCGCATCGCTTTTTCTTGTCGGCGACGAGCACGTCTTGCCCGCTTGCCACACAATACTGCCGTTTGCGGGTAAGGTGCGGCGGCTCAATGGGATTCTAGTGCCTTCTTTAAAGGCCGAGGATTTAATCGGCGAGGCCGGACTCCATAGACGTGCTGGTTTTCATTCCATCTTGAACCACTTGCCATCAGGCGCAACCGTCATGTTCAGTGCGGGTTCGAGGGATGTCCAGTATGCGAACGGACTTCTGGGTCGCATAAAAGACAATCCTGACCTGAAGGTCGACGAAATTGTTAAGGGTTATATCGAGCAGGCGGTAAAGGCCTCGGAGGCAAAGCAGCTAAGTCCGGCATTTCTCGTTCCGCCACCGCCTAACTTGTCGTTGCGGAAAATTCCCTCGACAGACCGGGACTTGTTTTTGAAGATCGGCGCCGACTTCACGAGCAAACTCCGCGATGAACTGACAAAAGGCGGCTACCCCTTTGTCGATCTTGGAGCCATTGCACAGGATGAAAACGGTCGCGCTAAAGCCGATCTTTACATTGATAATAGCTGTTGCTTGCCCGAAGTTTACCGCCTGGCGTTTACCGCGCAATAATCATTCGAAATGTGGCATAAAGACCAACTGTCGACCTCTTTACGTTAGAAAGGCCTTCTATGATCCCCCGCTATTCCCGACCGGAGATGACCAGCATCTGGGAGCCGGAGAACCGCTTTCGCATTTGGTTTGAAATCGAAGCACATGCCTGCGATGCACAGGCCGAAATCGGTGTCATTCCGAAGGAAGCGGCGGCCGCTGTTTGGGAACGAGGGGCATTCGAGATCGAGCGGATCGATGAAATCGAGCGGGAAACCAAGCACGACGTCATCGCCTTTTTGACGAATTTGGCCGAACACGTGGGACCTGAAGCACGCTTTGTGCACCAGGGAATGACCTCATCTGATGTCCTGGATACCTGTCTTGCCGTCCAATTGACACAAGCAAGCGATCTCCTTCTCGCGGATTTGGATCGCATATTGAATGCGCTGAAGGCCCGCGCTGAGGAGCACAAATACACGCTTTGCGTCGGGCGCAGTCATGGCATTCATGCCGAGCCAACCACCTTCGGCCTGAAATTAGCTGGTCACTACGCAGCATTTGCCCGCGCGCGCAAACGCATGGAGGCAGCACGCGAGGAGATTGCAACCTGCGCAATTTCCGGTGCGGTTGGAACCTTTGCCAATATCGACCCGCGCGTCGAGGTGCACGTGGCCGAAAAGCTCGGGCTAAAGCCCGAGCCCGTATCGACCCAGGTGATCCCGCGCGACCGCCATGCCCAGTTCTTTGCAACGCTTGGTGTGATCGCGAGCTCATTAGAGAACTTGGCTCTAGAAGTTCGCCATCTTCAGCGCACCGAGGTTCGCGAGGCGGAAGAATACTTCGCGCCCGGCCAAAAGGGCTCGTCCGCCATGCCGCATAAGCGCAATCCGATCCTAACGGAGAACCTGACCGGTCTTGCCCGTGTTGTGCGCGCAGCGGTCGTTCCAGCGCTTGAGAACGTCGCCCTTTGGCATGAGCGTGACATTTCCCATTCCTCGGTTGAGCGCATTTTTGGCCCGGATGCGACCGTCACACTCGATTTCGCGCTGAACCGCATGGCAAGCGTCATTGAAAAGTTGACGGTTTATCCGGAAAGTATGAAGCGAAACCTGGATCAGCTGGGTGGCTTGGTGAATTCCGGGCGCGTGCTTTTGGCCCTGACCCAAGCTGGTGTCAGTCGCGAGGATGCATATCACATCGTCCAAAACAACGCCATGAAGGTCTGGGCCGGGGAGGGCGAATTCCTTGAGCTATTAAAGCGCGACCCCGATGTTACCGGGCGCATTGAGGAAGCAGCCTTGGAGGCTAGTTTCGATAACGCCTATCACACCAAGCAGATCGACTTTATCTTCAAGCGCGTCTTTGACCGGGAGGATAATGCATGAGCTTGGTGCAACCGCACTCGCCGGTGACTATTCGCATCAACGGGCGCGATTTTCCGATCTGGCCCAACGATCAAAATATACAAAGCCGGGGCGACAACGTCATTTACATGACACGCTTTGCCGATAGTGGTGAGATCCATCCCTCGCTGATCGATAAGATGAACCGCTTTTATGACGATCCCTCGGCCAAGCGGCTTTGTTCGGTCTCCTCCGCCGGAACCAAAATCCACGGTATCGGGGAGTGGGGCTTTCCAGAGGCCGACTTGATCAACGCGCGTGCTATCGAATTCTATAAGCGCATCTATGGCCACCCCCAAGGCTTCGTTCACATCTCGTGGGGCAATTTTACCAGGCAGGGTGAATATTCGATGCCGCACACGCATCCCGACTGCCAGGCCGTCATCGTCTATATGCTCGATAAAGGCGAAAACAATCCTCTCGACCCCCTAGACGGTCAGCTCTCCTTCGTGGATTCTCGCTATGAAGCGTGTTGCCGCGATGTCCCCGGCTTTATGACCTCGCCCTTCATGCCGAAGATGCAGCCGGGGTCCATGATTATTTTCCCGGCGAATTTGGTGCACGGCGTCAATCCCTATCAAGGAAAGCGTCCACGCCTAACCTTTTCCTGGGACCTGGTGCCTGAATACAAAGGGTGCCCGCGCGTGATGGAGGAAATCGATCGCCAATACGTCGATGAGGCCTAGCACGCACTTGCTAAATTGTGCCCGCATCTAAAAAGGCCCAAGGATACGCTCCTCGGGCCTTTTTGATTCTGTCCGTGGTGCTTGAAAGCAAGACTATTCAGACATGACCTGCTTTTTGGCTTCCTCAAGCAGTTCTTCCATCCGGTGGCGCAGGCGATGTTCAGAAAAATCCACCTTGTGCTCTTCAACATCAGCCATGACTTTTTTCACGACGTCTTCCACACCCGGCTCCTCAAAGTCGGATGAGATAACTTCCTTGGCATAAGCGCTCGCTTCATCATCGGACATACCGAAGAGCTCGCCCGCAAGCCAAAGGCCCAAAAGCTTGTTGCGCCTCACCTCGACCTTAAACTGAAGGTCCTGATCATGTTGGAATTTCTGCTCAAAGGCTTTTTCACGATCGTCGAAACCCGACATCGAAGGCTGCCTCCCTCTTTTAGTTGTGGCATGTTGTTGATAGAGGTAGCGAGGCTCCATCCATAGCGCAATAGAAAACGGACATGCGTTAAAGGGTAAAAGTGATAAAAATTGCCCCATGCTCCAAAATGGGCACCCATGAATGGAAGGTAGAAGACTTTGTGCAGCCTTGTGATATTGCACCGGCCCGGCCACAACTGGCCGCTCATCCTTGGTGCAAATCGTGATGAGATGCTGGAGAGGCCATGGGACCCCCCTGCTCGTCATTGGCCGGATCGTGGGGAAATCGTCGCCGGGCGCGATCGCTTATCGGGTGGATCGTGGCTGGGCGTGAACGATCATGGATTGGTGGCGGCCGTTTTGAACCGCGTTGGTACCTTAGGGCCGGACCCACATAAGCGGAGCCGCGGGGAGTTGGTGCTAGAAGCCCTCGATCATGCAGAGGCGGTTGAGGCGGTAGATCAACTGAGGCACTTGGACCCGAGCGCTTACCGCGGCTTTAATCTTGTCATCGCCGATTGCAACGATGCTTTTTGGCTGAAAAGCACGGGCAATTCGACAGCAAGCATCTCTGTTAAAAAGCTTCACGAGGGCGTTTCAATGCTGACAGCCCGCGAGCTCAATGACCTTTCAAGCCCTAGAATCCAGCGCCATCTGCCACTTTTCGGAAGTGCCCTACCCCCCGAACCGGATTTGGATGACTGGGATGCCTGGCAGGAACTGATGAGGTCCACAAGCGCGAATGAGCCGACGGATGGAATGATCGTTAGCGACGAAACGGGGTTCGAGACGGTTTCCTCCTCCCTCATTGCGCTTCCAGCCACGGGCCGCCTTCTCGTAGAGGAGAAAATTCCCCCACAGTGGCTCTTTGCCGCGGGCCGCCCAGATCGTTTTCCCTATCAAGAAGTGAGTATCTAAAGGAACTCTCTTTCTGGATTGAGCCACAACATGACCACTTAATTCGGAAATTTGTCTTGCCTTTAAACCTTTGCTGTATAAAGGGAATAGAATAGATACTCGATTTTGGGCCGCATTCTGACACATTAGGTGGAATTCGGCGCTTAGAGGTGTAGATCATTTTAAAACCGGGTAGGCTCGCCACATGCGACGTAAAAAAGTCTATGAGGGCAAAGGAAAGGTTCTTTTTGAGGGACCAGAGCCCGGCACACTCGTACAGTACTTTAAGGACGATGCCAGCGCGTTCAGCAACCAAAAAACCGGAATCATCACCGGCAAAGGCGTGCTGAATAACCGAATTTCCGAATATCTCATGACCAGGTTAACGGAAATCGGCATCGCCACCCATTTCGTGCGCCGCCTCAATATGCGCGAGCAATTGATCCGCGAAGTCGAGATAATTCCTTTAGAGATGATTGTGCGCAACGTTGTCGCAGGCTCGCTTGCAGAGCGTTTTGGTATCCAAGAAGGAACCCCCCTGCCAAGGGCCATCATCGAGTATCGTTTGAAGAATGACGAATTGAAAAACCCGTTCGTCACCGAAGAACATATCACGGCTTTCGGCTGGGCGGCTATCCAGGACCTGGATGAAATGGTTCAAATCTCGCTGCGGGTTAACGACTTCCTCTCAGGCCTTTTTTACGGGTCAGGTATACGCCTTATTGATCTTCGGCTTGAATTCGGCCGCATCTGGACCGAAGAAGACATGATGATCGTACTCGCCGATGAAATCAGTCCTGATTCCTGCCGGCTTTGGGACGTAAAGACCAACGAGCGGCTTGATAAAGACCGTTTCCGCCGAGATCTCGGCAAGGTGGAGGAAGGATATCAGGAAATTGCGCGCCGCTTAGGTGTTCTCCCAGAAGCTGGGCCGGTCGATCTCAAAGGCCCCGAAACGATGCAATAATCCGATACGTTCTAATACTCGTCATCAATAGCTTATCGGCTATTCAACCACTCTCCAACCGGCGCCTACCCAAATAGGCAGTTACTTGAGCCGATGAAGCCAATCGAATTCTTCAAGGCCTGTATTGCGAACGGAATTCCACGCCGCTCCTTCAAGGTCGCTTTGGTCGTCGGCCCAATTCTGACCCTCATTAATCAAGGCAATGTTCTCTTTGCCGGTGAAGGACTGAGCTGGATCAAGGTTATTTTGACCTTCCTGGTGCCTTACTGTGTCGCCAGTGTCGGCGCGGTGAGTGCGGGCGTGGCCTATGAAAGGGCTAATGGCGCTACCCACCAGTCGAGTGCGCACGAAAAGCAGAACCATGGCGCTTGTCAGCCGCCCTCAAGCCCAGTAAGTTCCGCCCACCTTGAAGCCAGAGGAATTTGGAGCTTCCCCCTTGAAAGCACGCGTCCACGTTACCCTTAAATCCGGCGTCCTAGACCCTCAGGGTAAGGCAATCGAACATGCCCTTTCGAGCCTTGGCTTTTCCGGTATTGAAAATGTCCGGCAAGGCAAAGTGATCGAGTTCACATTGGAAGAAAGCGACGCTGAACAGGCACGCCAGTCTGTTGAGGCGATGTGCCGCAAGCTTCTCGCAAATACGGTGATTGAAAATTATGCCATCGAGCTGGAAGGCTAGTATTCCTCGAAACTGCCAAACGGACCTCGACCCTTTATCGATGTATGCTTCACGAAAAGGACTGATCGCGAGATGAAGGCAGCCGTCATCGTCTTTCCCGGTTCCAACTGTGACCGCGACATTCAAGTCGCGCTAAAACAGTCCACGGGGCAAGAACCTCAAATGGTCTGGCATAAGGAAGCAGACTTCGATCCGGTTGATTTGATCGTGCTTCCAGGCGGCTTTTCTTATGGCGACTATCTTCGTTGTGGGGCGATCGCGGCGAACTCGCCGGTGATGAAGGAAATCGTCGCGCGCGCCGAAAAAGGCGTGCCGACGCTTGGCATCTGCAACGGTTTTCAGATTCTAACCGAAAGCGGCATTCTCCCCGGCGCTTTGATGCGAAACGCCAATTTGAAGTACGTCTGCCGGGATGTACGCCTACGCGTTGAAAGCAGCCAAACCCTCTTCACCTCGAAGTATGAGACCGGCCAGAACTTGACCATCCCCGTTGCCCACCACGATGGCAACTATGTCGTCGACGAAGCCTCGCTGGATGAGTTGGAAGGAAATGGCCAAGTCGCCTTCCGCTACTGCGATGAAGACGGGAACCTCTCCGAACCCGCGAACCCCAACGGATCGCGCGACAATATTGCCGGCGTCTACAACAAGACCAAAACGGCTCTCGGCATGATGCCGCACCCCGAGCGGCTCGCCGATCCGATGCTGGGTGGGAATGACGGTCGCGCCTTTTTTGATGGATTGATGGAGGCTCTTTCGTGAGCACGACTGAGGTACAACAAAGCCCAGCAACCGTCGGCCAGCCCCAAATCAGCCAGGAAGTTATCGCAGAACACGGAATTTCCGGCGAGGAATACGGTCAGATTCTAGAGATCCTCGGGCGCGAACCGAACCTTTTGGAACTCGGCATTTTCTCCGTCATGTGGTCGGAGCATTGCTCCTACAAATCCTCCAAAAAATGGTTGAAGACCCTGCCGACCGAAGGACCGCACGTCATTTGCGGGCCAGGCGAAAATGCCGGTGTCATCGATATCGGCGAGGGCTTGGCCGCTATTTTTAAGATGGAAAGCCATAACCACCCAAGCTTTATTGAGCCCTACCAAGGTGCCGCAACGGGTGTTGGGGGCATTTTACGCGACATCTTCACAATGGGCGCGCGCCCAATCGCCAATCTGAACGCCTTGCGCTTTGGCTCCCCAGATAACGCGAAGACACGCCATTTGGTCGCCGGTGTCGTGGCTGGCATCGGTGGTTATGGCAACTGCGTGGGCGTGCCAACCGTGGGCGGTGAAGTAAACTTCGATCCGTCCTACAATGGCAATATCCTGGTCAATGCCATGACGGTCGGATTGGCGCGGACGGATAAGATCTTCTATTCCGCCGCCGCTGGTGCTGGAAACCCAGTCGTCTATGCCGGATCGAAAACCGGCCGCGATGGAATTCATGGCGCCACGATGGCATCAGCGGAATTTGGCGAAGGCTCTGAGGAAAAGCGCCCCACGGTTCAAGTGGGTGACCCTTTCACGGAAAAACTGCTGATCGAAGCCTGCCTGGAATTGATGGAGACCGACACTATCATCGGCATCCAGGATATGGGGGCAGCCGGGCTCACCTGTTCTTCCTTCGAGATGGCCTCTAAAGGCGGGGCTGGCGTCGAGCTACAGCTTGAAAATGTTCCCTGTCGCGAAGAAGGCATGACGCCATACGAGATGATGCTCTCTGAAAGCCAAGAGCGCATGTTGATGGTCCTGAAACCAGGCAAAGAGGACATCGCGCGTGCCATTTTCGAGAAGTGGGACCTCGATTTTGCCGTCGTCGGCAAGCTGACTGAAACGGGGCGCATGGTGATCACTATGAATGGCGAGGTCGTGGGTGACTTACCCATCGATCCTCTCGCCGAAGCGTCGCCTGAGTACGATCGCCCTTGGGTCCGCACGGCGCCTCGCGAGGAAATCGATGCGAACGCACTTCCAGCGATTGCTAGCGATGGTGCGCTGAAACAGCTCATGGGCTCCCCTCACCTTTGCTCGCGCCGTTGGATTTGGGAACAGTATGACCATATGGTCATGACCGATACGGTCGCTCGACCCGGCGGTGATGCGGCTATCGTGCGCATTCATGGCACCAACCGTGCAATTGCCGCGACAAGTGACTGCACCCCGCGCTATTGCGAGGCAGACCCTTGGCGGGGCGGGGCGCAAGCGGTCGTGGAATCTTGGCGAAACCTGACGGCGGTTGGTGCCACGCCTTTGGCAGTCACAGACAACCTCAATTTCGGCAATCCGGAACGTCCGGAGATCATGGGCCAACTCGTCGGCTGCATCGAGGGAATGGGGGAAGCCTGCCGTGTGCTTGAATACCCCGTCGTTTCCGGCAATGTCTCGCTCTACAACGAGACGAACGGCAAAGCGATTAGGCCGACACCCGTCATCGGCGGCGTTGGCATTATCGACGACTTGGATCAGCGCTGTGACTTAGCTTTTAAGGCGAGTGGTGATGCGATCATCCTGTTGGGCGAAACCAAGGGCCATTTGGGCACCTCGCTCTACCAGCAGGAATTTGCAGGCGGAGACGAGGGCGCACCGCCTTCAATAGACTTGGCGCTGGAAAAACGCACCGGTGATTTTCTGCGCGCGCAAATTAAGGCGGGCAAGATAACGGCATGTCACGATCTTTCCGACGGCGGTCTGGCCGTTGGCCTTGCTGAAATGGCACTGGCTAGCGGCATTGGCGTGAAAATCGAGGCGCCTCAAGGTGCTAATCCCCCAATCCATGCATGGTTGTTTGGGGAGGACCAGGCGCGCTATCTTGTGACAGCAAAAGACCCGGACGCCTTTTTGGCCGCTGCTGGGGAAAGTGGCATTACGGCCCAGAAGATCGGGTTCACTGGTGGTGAGGCCCTGGATTTACCGGGAGGTGAGGAAGAATTACCACTTTCTGTGCTAAAGGGCCTTCACGAAAGCTGGATGCCAGCCTATATGAATGGTGAGTAGAAGAGGAACGATATAAATGCCCATGGACCTCTCAGAGATTGAGACCTTGATTAAAGCCGCATTACCTGATGCGGACGTCAAAATCGACGATCTGCGCGGCGACGGCGATCACTATGCCGCTTACGTCGTCTCAACGGCATTTGAGGGCAAAAGCCGTGTCCAACAGCACCAAATGGTCTATCAGGCCCTCCAAGGGCGCATGGGCAATGAGCTGCACGCACTGGCACTGAAGACCTCCGTTCCTGCGAGTAACTAAAAGGGAAAGCCCTCTTTAATTTACGAACCGGGCGCTTAACCACCTTATCGGTTCGCAAGAGATGAATAGGATTGAAGTGATGGAAGATCCAATCGCACAACGCATAAAGCAAGAAATCGGTGCCAACGATGTCGTTGTCTTCATGAAGGGCTCACCTGTTTTTCCGCAGTGCGGCTTTTCAGCGACTGTGGTGCAGGTCCTCTCCCATTTGGGCATTAAGTTCAAAGGCGTCGATGTCCTGCAAGATCCGGGCATTCGCCAAGGAATTAAGGATTTCAGCAGCTGGCCGACCATCCCGCAGCTCTACGTGAAGGGTGAATTCGTTGGTGGCTGTGACATTATCCGCGAAATGTACCAAAGCGGCGAGCTGGAAGCATTCTTCCAGGAAAAAGGCATCGACGCCGAAACCGCGGCATAAATAATTCGCCGCCTTTTGTGCGAAGAATAAGAAAGGCCTCGCAGGGGATTGTGAGGCCTTTTGCTTTTCAAAAATATTTTCGTGAACAAGGAGTTAGTGGATTTTAGCGCCTGAGAGATCGCGTAGGGCGACACAGAGGTTGCCAAGCACTTTATCCAACTCTTCTTGATCCTCGTCGGAAGTTTCGCCCGCCAGATAGCGCTCACAAAGCGCGCGGTCTATCGGTAAAACTGCCGTATTCTCATCGAGCATTTCGAAATCTTTGCGCGACATCCTGTCGTTCTTCATCGGTATGTCCTTCCGGCCTCACTGGCTCGATCACCTTAAACGGCAAGACCACTGCCTTTTTGCTCATGCATCACATGGTAGACGAAGTTTCGGTCGAATCGCAAGTAGCTCAGAGGATTTAGAGATTTAGGCATCCACAGACAATCGGCGCCAACCTTGTTATTCCAATGCGCCTAGAGCGCTTTCAGCAAAAGTGTGTGCGGTTTTGCGCCCGCAAAGCGCGTGACAACAATGACCTAGAGCACGTTTGATGATTCGGAAATCATTAAACGCGCTCTAGTCCGTAAATTAAGTATCTATTTAGGTGTTCATATTACCGTTCAACGCTTGGAAGGGTGATTTCGCTGCTGCCTGTAGCGAAACCCTAAACTGTTTTGGAAGGTAATGTAGTGTTTGCAAAAAGTGTGTTTCTTAGTCTCGTCGCTTTAGCAATGAATCTTCAGCTGGCGGGCACCGTCACCGCAAATGAACCCCACATCGAACCCATAACGAACTTTGCCAACGATACGGTTAAGCAGTGGATCGCTAATCCCATTGTGATAAACGCGATTAAGGCACAAAATGAAGAGTCTGCTTCGCTGAGCCAATCAGACATCGACACATTGGATCAGCAATGGCGCGCTGAAACGGGTGCTGGGTCGCGACCCATGATCGACGAAATCCTCGGCAACGAGCTTTCGAAGTTTCTATCGGGCGCCAAAGCCGATACCCAAGGCCTCGCCACCGAAATTTTTGTGATGGACAACAAAGGCTTGAACGTGGGCCAAAGTGATGTGACGTCCGATTACTGGCAGGGCGACGAAGCAAAATGGCAAAAGACCTATCTGGCCGGTTCTGATTCCCTCTTTATAGATGAGATCGAACAAGACGAATCCACTCAAACATTCCAATCACAAGTCAGCATGCCAATCGTTGATCCGGCCACCGGTGAAGTTATCGGCGCCATTACGGTTGGTGTGAACGTGGACGCGTTGCTCTGAGCTCTCATCTAAGTGGCGCCTTGATCCCAGCGCCACAAAGCCATCGTCGAGGGAAACTCGCTGACAAGGCTGAGCTAGAAGCGCATGTGTCCTCCACGGACAATTGTCAGTAAAAAATTATGCCGCCGACTTTGAACTCTTACGGGAAAGTTCTCAAAATGGTCAAAGCGCCATTGAAAATAACACTCGCGCAAAAAATAATTGCGTCTGTTCTGTTGGTTATGGTCATCGGTTTCACCACGACAGTGGGCTTGGGGCTTCACCGTCAGAAAGCGGATCTTTTCGCACAGGCAGGGGATTCATTTGTTTCTCTCACCCAACTGCTTGCCACCAACGTTGCAGGAGGATTGAAGTGGAATAAAGCCGATGCGGTGGAGAAAGCCTATATCGATTTCGCTTTAGAAGAAGGCTCCATGATCGCGGCAATTGTCACTTGGAACGCCAAGGGGGAGCAGGTCACAAGTTACCAGTCCGAAAACTTTCCCGCCGTCGATCTTTCCGCTTCCCTCTCCGAAAGCCTTGCTAGAGATGACGGCGGGGTCATCGTTGAGTTGGAAGGCTCCAACATTGTCGTTACCGTGCCTACGGGTGTAGGTAAGAACGGCGAACGCATCGGCACATTGGCCGTCGCTTGGGCAACGGCCGAAATCAAAGCGGCGGTTAGCGCCAACAGAACAGAGCAGATCCTCATTGCCGTCGGCGTCATTCTCGCCCTATGCGCGGTCCTCGTGATTGCATTACAGCGCCTTGTCATAAAACCGCTTGCCGCCATCACCACGACAATGATCAGTCTTGCCGAAGGGAACAGCCAAACAGAGGTTCCTCTTCGCGATAAGAATGGCGAGATGGGCGATATGGCTCGTGCTGTGGGTGTTTTCAAAGACAATGCGATTGAAATGGAATCGTTACGCAAGGACCAAGAAGAGCAGGAAGAACGCCTCGAAGAAGAACGGCGGCAAGCAATGCTCTCAACTGCAGATGAATTGGAACAGAGCGTCGCGGGCATCGTCGGAGCTGTCAGCGAGACCGTTGCGGATCTACAAAACACCGCGAGCACGATGTCCGATTCCGCCAATCAAACATCGAAACAAGCGAGCACTGTCTCAAGAGCGTTTGAAGAGACATCTTCAAACGTCCAGACCGTGGCAGCCGCAACCGAAGAGCTATCAGCCTCCATTCATGAAATCAGCCGTCAGGTCACTCAAGCCAGCGATGCTGCAAATGCGGCCACACAACAAGCCCAGGAGACGAACAGCACGGTTCAGGGACTGGCGGAGTCCGCACAGCGTATCGGAAATATCGTTGGGCTGATTAGCGATATCGCGGAACAGACCAATCTTTTGGCCTTAAACGCAACAATCGAAGCCG
>CAXMNO010000413.1:0-5847 GCA_964194655.1 uncultured Acidimicrobiia bacterium | reverse complement strand
CCGACCTTTAGCTCAATGGGTCCCGAGATAGTCAGCGCGCGGCCGGTGGCATCAAATGCTGCATCGTGGGCAAGCGTGCGAAGCTTCTCCAAATCCAAGTTAGCCAGGATGGCATAACCGGCTGCTGCAATCGCCACTAAGAGGACGATTAAGACAGTGATGATCCGTTTAATCCGACGCATGGCTTTCCCCAACTATATCGCTTTATAGATCCCTTAAGGCACCCGGCACTTCGCGAATATCATCAAGAACCCGCGCGGCACCCGCTGCTGCAAGCTCGTCTGCCTCATGATAGCCCCAGCCTGCTGCGATAGCACGAACACCGGCATTTCTGCCAGCTTGCATGTCATAGGTCGTGTCGCCGATAAAAACGGTCTCTTCCTGGGTTGTGCCAATATCTGACATCGCCTGATGGATAATTGCCGGGCTTGGCTTACTGGGTCCATCTTCGGGCGTCTTGATGACAACGAACATCTCCTCAAGGCCATGCCCTTCGAGGATGGCATTCAATGACCGGCGGTTTCTGCCCGTTGCAATGCCAAGGCAAACCTCCGGCCGATTCAAGGTCTCCAGAATATCTAAAACACCATCGAACAGCGGCTCATTGAACTCGCTGTGTTCGCGGCGAGCCCAATAGGCCTCGCGATATAACGAGACAAGCTTTGCAACCAAGTTATCCTCTGCATCTTCAGGCAGAAGCCGGGCGATAGCCTTATCCAAATGCAGCCCAACACCTCTTCGCGTTGCCGCCAAATCAGGAGGCTCCAGTCCAGCGTTTTCGAAGGCTTCACCCATGATCGAACAGATACTCATTTGGCTATCGACAAGAGTTCCATCGAGATCAAACAAGATCAAACGAAAAGAATGGTCCGGCAAAGAAGACATGAAAGACACCTCTGAAAACTGAAAGAACTGGCTTTTGTCTAAACGAAGTTCGCGCAATAGTCGAGCAAGTCGTGGAGGGCATCACGCTCAAGTTCGGGATCAAAGCCTAAGATTTCCCAAGCCTCAGCCATATGTGACGGTATTGGTGCGGTCAGCCGCAAGGTCGTGTCATCTTCTGGATGCGGTAACGCCAACTCGCGGGCATGGAGCATGAGATTGCCTGGTAGGACTGGCCGGTCCAGAAAAGCTGCGGCTCCGCCGTATTTGCCATCACCCAGAATAGGGGCCCCTAAGGCCGCGCAATGCGCGCGCAGCTGGTGCGTGCGGCCTGTCAAAGGCATCAAAAGAAGCCAGGAAACCTTCCGCCCACGGCGCGCAACTTCGCGGTAGAGGGTGACTGCTGGCTTCGCATCCTCAGAACCCTTCATTTTCTGTTGCCCCGGCGCGCCTTCCTTCGCCAAGGCAAGCGAGATCACGCCGCGCGGCTTTGGCGGCGCACCGGCGACGGCGGCCCAATAGATTTTCTGCGCTTTCTTTTCGCGGAAGGCCGCGGTCAAAAGCCTGGCAGCACCGCCGTGCCGTGCCAAAAGTAAAAGCCCACTGGTATCCTTATCGAGGCGGTGGACAAGCTTGGGCACATGGTCGGAGCCAAAGCGCAAGGCTTCCAGCATGCCATCGAGATGACGGCTTTGCCCTGTGCCGCCCTGAACAGCCAAGCCCGCCGGCTTATCAATCGCAATCAGCCAATTGTCTTTATAGATAATACGCTCTTGAAGTTCCTTCGCGTCTTTGCGGCTGACAGGCGTTTTTTGGCGCGAGGATTGAGGTGCAGAGGCCGCCTCGCCTATCGGTGGCACACGAAGCTGCTGACCAGCTTCCAGGCGGGCCGAGCCTTTGACGCGTTTCCCGTCCAAGCGGACTTGACCGCTGCGCAGCAGCTTTTGCAAGTGCCCGTGCGATAGGGCTGGATAGCGCTGCTTGAACCAGCGATCGAGCCGTTGATCGGCCGCATCAATCCCTAAAGTGATAAGTTCAACGCCAGTCATAGCACCCGTTTCACGCAAAGAGATTTCTGACCACAAAGAGGCCAACGAACATTCCAAAGATACATAGCGCGAGTGAAAGCGCCATATAAAGCGCCATCAACCCTAAGGCTCCACGCTCATAAAGCAGAACGGTTTCCATCGAGAAAGTCGAAAAGGTCGTAAAAGCGCCCAGAAACCCAACGGTCATCAAGGCTCGCAGCTCAATCGGGGGCGACCAGTAAAGCGCCATAACCTCAACCAGGACCCCCATCAAAAAGGACCCAAGAACGTTGACGAAAAGAGTACCGTAGGGAAAACCGCCCGCAATCATACTAGAGAAAAAGCCGTTCGCGATCGTGGACGCATAATGGCGGCCAACCGCCCCCAGCGCGCCGCCAAATGCTATTGCAAGAACCAACTTCATAGCGCTCCCCCGTAGCCTATGTCAGCGAAGCGCCAACGACAGCCGAGCCAGTTTAAGTTCGGCTATCCTAATAGCAACGCTCGGGCCGGGCGGCAAACCAACCGTTCTGGTTCTCTTTCATTATTTGGAGATTCTACAATCCACTGCGAACGCGTGGCTGAGGATTTTAAGCCGCGGCCTGGTCGCTCTTCCTCATTACCCAATCGCTACAATAGTTCGACGACATGAGGTAGACACCAATGCGCCCCAATTCGGCAATGCCAGCCTCTGTTGAGTTACAAACTGCATCGGGGACAAGGATGATCCTGAAATCACGCGCGCTCGCCTCATAAATCGTGGCGCGCGTACCGGTCGAGAAGCTAAAGCCGCAAATCACCACCGTTGAAACGCCCTTAGCGGCAAGCTCGGCGTCTAAGCCTGTATTGTGGAAGGCGCCCCAGCGTGGACGATAGAAGACCTTTTCATTCTCCCCAATCGTCTGAAAGCCGCCATCGAAAAGCAACTCAGGCTCCAAGCGAACATCGAGGTCCGGCTTGATTTCAGGAATCAACTCGGAACCCATGCTTCCCGGCATCAAAACCCGCAAGCCTTCTTCAAAAGCTGCGCGCCGGCAAGGCTCGACATTACTGCCATCTGCCCGATAAAGGCGTACAGAGTGGTAAATCGGCGCCCCTTCAGCCCGAAACGCCTGAACGACTTTCTCTAACGCAGGAACGGCAAGCCCATGTCCCTTTGCGCACAAAGGTGAATCGGAACGTACGAAATCGTCCTGCGCTGAAATTGTGATCAGCGCCGCCTTGCCACGTTCCGGAAGGCAATAATCCATCTCTTTCGCCCCTTTTGCCGTGCGGTACGGCACCCTCGGCCGCCCACGTTTCTTCTTTTATTATTCTTTTCTGAAATTGGCCCCAATTATGGCAAAACGCAAACGGCAAGCTGGAATAGCAGCCACGCGGAGAACGCAAGGCTCACTTTCCCGACGAATCATCGCGCGCGCCATCTTCTAAAGCGCCGTCATCTAAAGCGCCGCCGTCGGAACTGCGTGTGCGCAACCTTGCCCAATAAGCAAGGCGCTTCCTCACCTCGCGCTCAAATCCGCGCTCGACAGGATTATAAAAATTCCGGCGCGCCATGCCCTCCGGGAAGTAGTTTTGCCCTGAGAACCCCTCGGGCACATCGTGATCGTAACTATAGCCCTTGCCATACCCCAGATCCTTCATCAGCCCTGTCGGGGCGTTTAGAATGTGGGCCGGTGGTGTCAGCGAACCGCTTTCTTTCGCCGCACGCATTGCCGCCTTAAAGGCGCCGTAAGCCGCATTCGATTTTGGCGCGGTTGCTAGATAAACCACCGCCTGGGCCAGCGCCAACTCCCCTTCAGGACTGCCAAGACGCTCAAAGGCCTGCCATGCCGCCATGGCCTGTGGTAGCGCTTGTGGGTCGGCCATGCCGACATCCTCAGATGCAAAGCGCACCAATCTGCGCGCCACATAATTCGGGTCTTCGCCTGCTACCAACATACGGGCCAACCAGTAAAGGGCCGCATCGCAATCAGAACCCCGCAGCGACTTATGAAGCGCACTAATCAGATTGAAATGCCCGTCTTGAGCCTTGTCGTAGAGCGGTACGCGCTTTTGTACGATCGCAGCCAGGGCGGTGGTATCAAGGAGCTCATCGCCTTCTTGTGCCAAGATCGCTTCCGCCAAATTCAGAAGATAACGGCCATCGCCATCGGCCATCGCGACCAGGGCAAGCCTGGCATCTGGCATCAACGCTAGATCACGCCCCTCTTCACCCTCCGCGCGACGCAAAAGTTCTTGGAGCGCATTATCATCCAATCGCTTCAACACCATGACCTGGCAGCGCGAAAGCAAGGCCGCATTCAGCTCGAAGGAAGGGTTTTCCGTCGTCGCCCCAACCAGAGTGACGGTCCCATCCTCAACATAAGGCAAGAAGCCATCTTGTTGTGCGCGGTTGAAGCGGTGAATCTCATCAATGAACAAAAGCGTGCCGCGACCCGCTAAGCGGTTGCCGCGTGCGCGCTCAAAAACCTTACGAAGATCGGCAACGCCGGAGAAGACAGCAGATAGCGGCTCGAAAGCCATCTCCGAATGCTCGGCCAGCAAGCGGGCAATCGTTGTTTTCCCGGAGCCAGGCGGCCCCCAAAGGATCATAGAGGCAAAACGCCCGCGCGCCGCCATCCGCCCAACAGGGCCTTCGGAGCCCAGCAGATGGTCTTGCCCCAAGACCTCATCCAGGGTCCTTGGCCGAAGGCGATCGGCAAGGGGCCGAGGGGCTGTGCTTTCGAATAGTCCATTCATCAGGCGGTTATTTTATACCCCTATCGAACATTGAACTGATGTACTTTGCCGTTACGCTCCACTGTCAATTTCCAACTGGACTGAGACCCCAAGGCTTGCAGAAGAACTTGAAGCTCCTCGGTCGAGGACAAACCCTTGCCATTAACCGCGCGCAGCAAATCACCTTCGCGAAAACGCAAGCGCTTAGCAGGCGAGCCGCTTTTGACATCAAGCACGACAACCCCAGACCAAAGTCCCGGTAATTCCAGCTCCTCCGCCAAAGCAGGCGACAGGTTTGCCACCACGGCCCCGGCTAACGGGTTTTGACCGCGAAGGACCGTTTGGGAGCGTGCCGGCTCCTCCGGCGGCCCTTCGAGGGTCATCGCGACCTTGCGGACTTCCCCATCCTGTATGACCTCCAATTCGCCGGTCGCGCCAATTTGCCCGGTCGCCGTGCGGAAGCGCAAAGCCTCTTCATCATCCACCCGGTTTCCATTAAAGGACAGTATGATATCGCCGGTCGTAATTCCGGCCCGGTCAGCGGGGCCGCCATTATAGACCTTTCTGACAATAACGCCGCCTGGCCGGTCCAATCCTAAGCCCTCCGCCAAATCGGCCGTCACCGGTTGCCCTGCCAGTCCCGTCCAGGCCCGCACCAATCTACCCGTCTCCGCGGCAGCAACCACGGTGCGTACCATGTTGGCAGGAATCGCAAAGCCAATCCCGATCGAGCCGCCACTTCGCGAAAATATCGCGGTGTTTATGCCAACCAATTCACCATCCAGCGTAATCAGCGCTCCGCCGGAATTCCCCGGGTTGATCGCCGCATCGGTCTGAATGAAAGAGCTGAAGTCGGTAATGTTGACCTGCGTGCGCCCCAAGGCGGAAACGATGCCACTCGTCACCGTTTGCCCCACGCCAAAGGGATTACCCAATGCCAGCACCAGGTCACCCACCTCTACCTCATCTGAGTCTTTCAGTGTCAGCGTAGGTAAGTCATCTACAGCGGCGTCGATAGCCAGCAAAGCCAGATCTGTCCGTTCATCCGAAATCACCACGACAGCTTCAAACTCTCGCCGGTCCAGCAAGACCACCGTAATCTCGCTCGCGCCCTCGATAACATGGTGGTTGGTTACGACAAGCCCACCAGGATCGACGATCACACCGGATCCCAACGACCGCTCTATGCGCTTGCGTGGGCCATTGTTAAAGGAGT